>NZ_JBEYHH010000008.1:0-236300 GCF_040635175.1 Streptomyces sp. NPDC006997 | reverse complement strand
AGTTCTCAAGGAACGGCCGCTTCCTTTGTACTCACCCTCTCGGGCTTTCCTCCGGGCGCTTCCCTTCGGTCTTGCGTTTCCGACTCTATCAGATCTTTTCTCGACCCGATTTCCTCGGCGCTTTCCAGGTGTTCGCTTTCGCGTTTCCCTTTCCGGCGGCTCCGACTTTATCAGAAGTTTTGCGCCGGTCAGACCGGCCATTCGTTCCGATTCATCGGGAGGGGGCTTCGTTGGAATCCAGATTCCCGGAAGCCGATAGGTTCTACGTGGTTGCCGGATGGGACTACATCCACTTCCAGGCAACTGTTCGAATCTACCTCCCCGCAGAGGCCGTGTCAACAGCTCCCTTGGGGCGAAGAGGAGATTAGCAGGTCACCGGCCGCCAACGCACATCAAGCCGCCACGGGCACGGTGCTGCTTCGTTCGGCTGCCGTCACGTCACCTGTCTGGCCGGTCCGGGCGGCACGGCCGCCGAGGACGAAGACGTAGGCCAGGAAGGTCAGCTCCGCCGCGACTCCGACGGTGATGCGGGCCCAGGTGGGGAGGCCGGACGGGGTGACGAAGCCCTCGATGGCGCCGGAGACGAAGAGGACCAGGGCCAGACCGATCGCCATGCCGACGGCGGCCCGGCCCTCTTCGGCCAGGGCCGTGCGTCGGGTGCGTGGCCCTGGGTCGATCACGGTCCAGCCGAGGCGTAGTCCCGTACCCGCGGCGACGAAGACGGCGGTGAGTTCCAGCAGGCCGTGTGGCAGGACCAGGCCGAGGAAGGTGTCGAGGCGGCCCGCGGAGGACATCAGGCCGAAGCCGACGCCGAGGTTGAGCATGTTCTGGAAGAGGATCCAGAGGACGGGGAGACCGAGGAAGACGCCCAGGACCAGGCAGAGCGCGGCGGCCTGGGCGTTGTTCGTCCAGACCTGGGCGGCGAAGGAAGCGGCGGGGTTGCTGGAGTAGTACGTCTCGTACTCACCGCCTGGGCGGGTCAGCTGGTGTAGCTCGCTGGGGGCCGCGATGGAGGACTGGACCTCGGGGGTGGTGCCGATCCACCAGCCGAGCAGGGCCGCGACGAGCGTGGACAGCAGTGCCGTGGGAACCCACCAGTGGCGGGAGCGGTAGACCGCTGCCGGGAAGCCGTGGGTGAGGAAGCGCGTGACGTCCCGCCAGGAGGCTCGGCGGGTTCCTGTCACCGCACTACGCGCGCGTGCCACCAGTTGGCTGAGTCGGCCGGTGAGCTGGGGGTCGGGGGCGCTGGACTGGATCAGGGACAGGTGGGTGGCGGTGCGCTGGTAGAGCGCGACGAGTTCGTCGACCTCGGAGCCGTTGAGGTGGCGCTGGCGCCGGAGCAGGGCGTCGAGGCGGTCCCACTCCGCCCGGTGGGCGGAGACGAAGACGTCGAGGTCCATCGGTGTCGCTGCTCCTCAGCTTGTCGTACTGCGGCGCGTTGGGTCCTCAGCTTGGCAGACTGGCGGTTCTCGGGGCAGGCCAGGGGAAGGACGACGGGCGTGAATGAGCTGGTGACGGGTGAGGCGGTGGCGCTTGAGCTGCGGCCCGCGAGGTTGCCCAGCAGGGCGCTGGCCGTTCTGCTCGATCTCGTGGTGGCCATGGCGGCGTACACAGCCGTGACGGTGGTGTTGGTGATGTCCACCGCGTCGCTGGACGAGGCGGCACGGTTCGCTCTGTCGATCGCGACGTTTCTGTTGGTGCTGGTGGGCGGGCCGATCGCGGTGGAGACGCTCAGCCATGGGCGGTCGCTGGGGAAGATGGCGTGCGGGCTGCGGGTGGTGCGGGACGACGGGGGGCCGATCCGGTTCCGGCACGCGCTGGTGCGTGGGGCGATCGGTGTGGTCGAGATCCTGCTGACGTTCGGGGTGATCGCCTGTATCGCCTCGTTGGTGTCGGAGCGGGGGCGGCGGCTCGGGGACGTCTTCGCGGGAACTCTCGTCGTGCGGGAGCGGGTGCCCGAGGCGCGGACCGGGTTCGTGCCTGCGCCGCCGCCCTGGCTGGCCGGGCGGTTCTCGGGGCTTGACCTGTCGGCGGTGCCGGACGGGCTGTGGCTCGCCGTGCGGCAGTACCTGACGCGGATGCAGCAGTTGGATCCGCGGGTGGGCTGGGCCATGGCGGAGCGGCTGGCGGGCGATCTCGCGGAGCGGACGGGGGCTCCGGTGCCGCCGGGTGTGCCGCCTGCCGTGTATCTGGCGGCGGTGGTGCAGGAGCGGCAGGCGCGGGAGGTGCGGCGGGCGTTCGGGGCGGCTGCGCCGCCTGCTTCGTCTGTGCCCGCTGGGGTGCCTTCCCCGGCGCCGGTGGCTCCTGTGGCGCCGACGTCCGGGGTGCCGCCGATATCACCGTCGGCTGTGCCTTCGTCCTCGTCCGGTGAGTCCGCGCCGCCCGTGGCGCGGGAGGAGGGGGAGTCGGGTGGGCGGCCCGGGACGGGGTTCGCTCCGCCCGCGTAGGGCGTCAGGGGGTCTCGGGGAAGGTCGACGGTGGGGTCTCCAGGTGTTCCAGCTCGATGCCGGGGGCCGCGAGCACCACGTCGCCGGCGATGTGGACAGTGTGCTGTTCGCCGGTGTCCAGGGCTGTGACCTGGTATTCGTCGACGGTCAGGGGGCCGTTGTCAGTGGCGTGTGCTTCTCTGTTCAGCAGGGCCCAGGACTGGTCGACGGTGCGGGGGGCCAGGACGGGGTCCGTGAAGGCGACCAGGCGGACGCGGGTGGCGGCGCTGGAGGCGGTGAGGCGTAGGAGGCGGGTGGTGGCGACGAGGAAGGCGGGGGATGTGCCGGTGAAGGCGTGGGCTGGGGTGTTGCCTTCCGTGGCGTGAGCGCCGGTGGGGTCGGTGCGGACCCAGGTGACGCCGTCCAGGGCGGCGCCGCGTACCTGCCAGCTGGCGGCGTGGAGTTCGAGGCGGATGGGGCGGCCGAGTTCGTCGAGGGCGAGGTCGACGGAGCCGTGGTGGTCGCCTGTGGGGGTGGTCAGCTGGGAGACGTAGCGCCAGCCGGAGGGGCCGGGGGCGCACTGGAAGTGTTCTTCAGCGAGGGGGGTGTGGTCGTGCGGATCGTGGAGCGAATAGCGGCCGCGGGGCATGGGGGTCCTGGCTTCTGAGGTGCTGGGTCCAAAGGGACAGGCCCCCGGCACCGGGGTGCGGGGGGCCTGCCTCGGAGGGACTTCGGAGGGGCTGTCGGCTCAGTAGCGGTAGTGGTCCGACTTGTACGGGCCCTCGACCTGCACGCCGATGTACTCGGCCTGGTCCGGGCGGAGGGTGGTCAGCTTGACGCCGAGGGCGTCGAGGTGGAGGCGGGCCACCTTCTCGTCGAGGTGCTTGGGCAGCACGTAGACGCCGGTCGGGTAGGCGTCGGGCTTGGTGAACAGCTCGATCTGGGCCAGGGTCTGGTCCGCGAAGGAGTTGGACATCACGAACGACGGGTGGCCGGTGGCGTTGCCCAGGTTGAGCAGGCGGCCCTCGGACAGCACGATGATCTTCTTGCCGTCCGGGAAGGTCCAGGTGTGGACCTGGGGCTTGACCTCGTCCTTGACGATGCCGGGGGTCTTCGCCAGGCCCGCCATGTCGATCTCGTTGTCGAAGTGGCCGATGTTGCCCACGATCGCCTGGTGCTTCATCTTGGCCATGTCGCTGGCCATGATGATGTCCTTGTTGCCGGTCGTGGTGACGAAGATGTCGGCCTTGTCGACGACCTCGTCGAGGGTCGTGACCTGGTAGCCGTCCATCGCGGCCTGGAGGGCGCAGATCGGGTCGATCTCGGTGATGATCACCCGGGCGCCCTGGCCGCGGAGGGACTCCGCGCAGCCCTTGCCGACGTCGCCGTAGCCGCAGACGACGGCGGTCTTGCCGCCGATGAGGGTGTCGGTGGCGCGGTTGATGCCGTCGATGAGGGAGTGCCGGCAGCCGTACTTGTTGTCGAACTTCGACTTGGTGACGGCGTCGTTGACGTTGATCGCCGGGAACAGGAGGGTGCCGTCGCGCTGCATCTCGTACAGGCGGTGGACGCCGGTGGTGGTCTCCTCGGTGACGCCGCGGATCTCGGACGCCAGCTGGGTCCACTTCTGCGAGCCGTCCGTGATGGTGCGGTGCAGGAGTTCGAGGATGACGCGGTGCTCGTCGGACTCGGCGGTGTCGACGGAGGGGACCTTGCCGTCCTTCTCGTACTCGACGCCCTTGTGGACGAGGAGGGTGGCGTCGCCGCCGTCGTCGAGGATCATGTTCGGGCCGCCGGTGGGGCTGTCCGGCCAGGTGAGGGCCTGCTCCGTGCACCACCAGTACTCCTCCAGGGTCTCGCCCTTCCAGGCGAAGACGGGGATGCCCTGGGGGTTGTCGGGGGTGCCGTCGGGGCCGACGGCGATCGCGGCGGCGGCGTGGTCCTGGGTGGAGAAGATGTTGCAGGAGGCCCAGCGGACCTGGGCGCCGAGGGCGACCAGGGTCTCGATGAGGACGGCGGTCTGCACGGTCATGTGCAGGGAGCCGGTGACGCGGGCGCCGGCCAGGGGCTGGGTCTCGGCGTACTCCTTGCGGATCGCCATCAGGCCGGGCATCTCGTGCTCGGCGAGGGTGATCTCCTTGCGGCCGAAGTCGGCCAGGGAAAGGTCGGCGACCTTGAAGTCCTGTCGGTTGTCGACAGTCGTCATGACGAGCTGCTCCTCGGGGTTGGGGCGAGGTGGGTACGGCCGGTCTGCGCGGCGGCAGGCACAGGGTGCCCGAAGAGGACACAGGGATGCCCGCGTACGCGCAGCACAGTCCGTCGGAGGCCCTCTCTCCCTCGGCCGGTCCGCGGTGGGACCGCCCGACCGCCATCAGCAGCGACGTCTGGCTCTGCTCCAAGCTACACCGGTCGGCCCGGCGGCCCCCAGTCCCTCTTGGAACGGATCGAGCGAATCGAGCCGGACACGAGGTGCGGTGACCGCTAGCCTCTGGTCGCGGAATTGATCTTCGGTGGGGAGGGGACGTCGTGGTGGGCGAGGCGCGTGGGCCGCTCGTCGCGGGGTGGGTGACCGTGCTGGTGGGTGTGGTGATGCTGGTGGGGTCGCTGGTGTTCCTGCGGGTGGGGTACGGGCTGGTCACTGTGCAGGGCGACAGCATGGCGCCGACGTACGAGGCCGGGGACCGGGTCGTCTATGAGCGGGTCGGCGCGGGTGAGGTGCGGCGGGGGGATGTGGTGCTGGTCTCGGCGCCGGACCGGTACGGGTACGGGGGCAGCGTCGTCCGGCGGGTGGTCGCGGTGGGCGGTGACCGGGTCGCGTGTTGTGCGGGAGGGGCTGAGCGGATCGTCGTCAACGGCGAGCCGGTGGTGGAGCCGTATGTCCGTGCGGGTGTGGGGGACGGGATGGGGCGGCCGTATGACGTGGTGGTGCCTGAGGGGCGGCTGTTCCTGCTGGGTGATCACCGGGCGCTGGCGCGGGACTCGCGGGCCTTCCTCGACGATCGCCGGGGGACCCTGGCGGCGGAGGCCGTGCGGGGGCGGGTGACCGGGGGGCGCGGGGCGGTGGTCCTGCTGGGGGTGGTGGCGCTGGTGGGAATGGTGGTGGCCGTGGTGGGGCTGGTCGTGGTGCTTGCCGGGCGGGCCAAGCGGCGGCGGCCCGCCCAGTTCACGGAGTTGTGGCCCACGTATCAGTGAGCCGTGGAGTGGGTCAGTGGTCGGCGGGGTGCGGGGTGGGGCCGCCGGGGGTGGCCTCGGGGTCGGGGCCCTTGGCGGCTTCGGCCTCGCTGTAGATGTCGGGTTCGAGGTAGATGACGCGGGCGATGGGGACGGCCTCGCGGATGCGGGACTCGGCGGCGTCGATGGCGGTGGCGATCTCTGCGGCGGTGTCGTCGTGCTGGACGGCGACCTTGGCGGCGACGAGCAGTTCGTCGGGGCCGAGGTGGAGGGTGCGCATGTGGATGACGCGGGTGACGGTGTCGCCGTCGACGGCGGCGGCCTCGATCTTCCTGACCTGGTCGGCGCCCGCGGCCTCGCCCAGCAGGAGGGACTTGGTCTCGACGGCGAGGACGAGCGCGATGACGATGAGCAGGATGCCGATGCAGAGGGTGCCGATGCCGTCCCAGACGCCGTCGCCCGTGGCGAGGGCGAGGCCGACGCCGCCGAGCGCGAGGATCAGGCCGACGAGCGCGCCGAGGTCCTCCAGCAGGACGACGGGCAGTTCGGGTGCCTTGGCGTGGCGGACGAAGTCGGTCCAGGACTCCTTGCCGCGGATCTGGTTGGACTCCTTGATGGCGGTGCGGAAGGAGAAGCCCTCGGCGATGATCGCGAAGATCAGGACGCCCACCGGCCAGTACCAGTGCTCCAGTTCGTGCGGGTGCTTGATCTTCTCGTAGCCCTCGTAGATGGCGAACATGCCGCCGACGGAGAAGAGGACGATGGAGACGAGGAAGGCGTAGATGTAGCGCTCGCGGCCGTAGCCGAAGGGGTGTTGGGGGGTGGCCTCGCGTTCGGCGCGCTTGCCTCCGACGAGCAGCAGGGCCTGGTTGCCGGAGTCGGCGAGGGAGTGCACCGATTCGGCGAGCATCGACGACGAGCCGCTGAACAGGAACGCCACGAACTTCGATGCCGCGATGGCGAGGTTGGCGGCGAGTGCCGCCACGATCGCCTTGGTGCCGCCTGACGCGCTCATGTGTGCGTGGTGTCCCTTCGTCCGTGCGCCGTTCCGGGTGGTTGCCCGGTCTCCGGGCCCTGTCGGTGCGTCATTGTTGCAGCCCTGTCAGGCGCCGGGGTGCCAGGGCGGGGCCGTCGCGGTGTCAGGCGATGACGGTGGCCCGGAAGAGCGTGCCGGTGCCGGACGCCTCGGTGGGCTCCCCCGCCGGGACGAAGACCGACCGGCCCGGGGTCAGCTCGTGTCCGCCGGTGCGTACGGTACCGGCGGTGCAGAGCAGGATCTGCGGGGTCGGGCGGGTCAGGTCGTGGGGGGCGCCGCCGGGCGGGAGGACGTACCGGGAGAGCCGGAACTCGTCGATGGGGGTCTCGTAGACCTCTTCGTCGTCGGGGGACGCCTCCGGGCGGAGGACTCCGGGGTCGCTGGGTTCGAAGCGGACGACGCGCAGGAGTTCGGGGACGTCGACGTGTTTGGGCGTGAGGCCGCAGCGCAGGACGTTGTCGGAGTTGGCCATGATCTCGACGCCGAGGCCGTTCAGGTAGGCGTGCGGGATGCCCGCGCCGAGGTAGAGGGCCTCGCCGGGCTGGAGGCGGACGTGGTTGAGGAGCATCGCGGCGATGACGCCGGGGTCGCCCGGGTAGTGGTGGGCGAGGTCGGCGTAGGGGGCGTAGGCGCCGCCGAGGCGGGTGCAGGCGGTGGTGGTCTCGGTGACGGTGCGGGCGATGTCGTCGCGGTCGGCGCTGAGGACGGCGGTGAGGACCTCGCGCAGGGCGGCGTCCTCGGGGTGGGCGCGCAGCAGGTCGACGTAGGGCTTGAGGGAGTCGACGCCGAGGCCGTCGAGGAGGTCGGCGGTCTCGGCCGGGGCGCGGAAGCCGCAGAGGCCGTCGAACTCGGTGAGGGCGCAGATCAGTTCGGGCTTGTGGTTGGCGTCCTTGTAGTTGCGGTGCGGGGCGTCCAGGGGGATGCCGCGGCGCTCCTCGTCGTCGTAGCCCTGCTTCGCCTGGGTCAGGTCCGGGTGCACCTGGAGGGAGAGGGGGGCGCCGGCGGCGAGGAGCTTGAGGAGGAAGGGCAGGCGGGGGCCGAACCTGGCCACGGCGGCGGTGCCGAGTTCCTGTTCGGGGGCGGTCGCGATGACGTCGGCGAGGGTGCCGCGGGGGGTGCGGGAGGGTGCGCCGGGGTGGGCGCCCATCCACATCTCCGCCTGTGGTTCGCCGGTCGGTTCGGTGCCGAGGAGGGCGGGGATGGCGGTGGTGGAACCCCAGGCGTAGGGGCGGACGGTGTTGTCGAGGAGGTCCATCGGATCTTTCTGCCGGTCGTGGTGCGTGCGGCGCGGGGCGGTGCCGCGTACGGGGGTCAGGGCGCCCGGTGTGCTCCGCGCGTCCTGGGGTCAGGTCAGGCCCTGGAGGCGAGCGCCAGGTAAACGGCGGCGAAATCGGTGATGGCGATCAGTTCGGCGAGGGTTTCCAGCTCGGCGCCGGGTTCCGGTTCGATCTCGCTGATCGGTGTGTCGTGGCTGAGGGCGAGGTCGCGGGCGGAGGGGGCGGCGGTGAGGCCGCCGATGGGGCGGTCGCGGAGCAGTACCACGCGCGCGTGCAGGGCGGGTGGTTCCTCGACGCGGTCCCGGAAGAAGTCGTCGGGGTCGGCGCTGGCGGCCAGGGGGCCGGCCAGCAGGGTGCTGTGCGCGGCGAGTGCCTCGGGTAGTTCGGCGACGGCCGAGGGGATGCCGGAGAGTTCGGCGAGGGCGGCGGCGAAACGGCGGCCCGCGGGGCCGGCGGAGGTGCCTTCGGTCCAGATCACCGGGAGCGCGTCGGCCAGTTCGGCGGCGAGGGTCTTGGCGGGGTTGCTGTAGGTCGCGATGGCGGGTCCGCAGCGTTCGGCGACCTGGTCGAGGCGGTCGGCGACCTTCTGGAGGCCGTCGGTGGGGGCGGTGATCAGGCCGATGCGGTCCAGCAGGGCGAGCAGGGGGGTGAGCAGCGCCCAGAGCACGCCGGGGGCGGAGGCGGCGAGGGGTTCCTCGCGCTCGTCGTAGGGGGCGGTGGCGAGGGGGACGAACATGCCGTGGGCGCCTGCTACCGCTTCGCTGAGCGGGGTGCCGGTGGGGGCGACGGCGACGACGGTGCAGCCGCGGCGGTACGCCTGGTCGGCGAGGAGGCCGAGGCCGGGTTCGGTGCCGTCGGGGGTGGCGATGAGGAGGAGGTCCACGGAGCCGGTCCAGCCGGGGAGTTCCCAGCGCAGGGCGCCCGCGGCGGGGGCGACGCCGGTGGGGGCGAGGCGGGTGACGGGGCTGCCCGCGCCCGCGAGGGTGCCGAGGAGGTCGGCGGCGCAGGTGGCGGCGGCGCCGGGGCCGGCGATGAGGATGGCGCGGGGGCGGCCGTCGGGTTTGAGGTCGGCCATCCCGGCCTCGGCGGCGTAGCGGGCGGCGGTGCGGACGCGGGCGCCCGCTTCGGCGGCGCCGCGCAGGAGGCCGCGGTGGTCGGCGTCCGCGAGTGCCTCGGGGGTGTCGAGGAGTGCTTCGTCGAGCATGGGCGGCATCCTCCGGTCGCCGGGGGTGGTGCGGGAGGGGCGTGCGTGTGGTGCGCGGCCGGGGTCAGGCGGGGCGGCGGGCCTCGTCGACGAGGAGGACGGGGATGCCGTCGCGGACGGGGTACGCCAGGCCGCAGTCCTGTCCGGTGCAGAGCAGCTCGGTTTCCTGCTCCTTGTCCTGCTCCTTGAGGGGGGCGTGGCAGGCCGGGCAGGCGAGGATCTCCAGGAGGCCGGCTTCGAGCGGCATGGTGGGTCCCTTCGGGGCGGGGTTCTTCGTGGATGTGCCTGGTCAGGGTACCGCCGGTGGGGTGGGGGGTGTGGAGGGTCCGGCGATGCGGCCTGGTGCCGCGAGGCGCCCGGCGAGGCCGTTGGCGGCGGGTGGGTCGCGTAGCCCGGCGCTGCGGGGTGCTTCCGTCGAGCTCTTCGCACAGGGGCTACCCCCAGCGCCCACCCTCCCCCGAGCTCTCGGCTTCGCTTGAGCAGGGGGAACCCCCAGCGGCACGACGGCCCGCAGCTGAGCCAGGCGGGGCTGTCCGCAGCTGGGGCGGGTGGGGACGGTGTGGCCGCGCCGCGGCGGGGGCGGGGCCGCGTGAGCGTGCCCCCGCCGCGGCGCGGTCAAGGGTCCGGGCGGGTCAGGAGCGGATCAAGGTGAGGGCCTCGTCGCGGATCCGGGTCATGGTGGGTTCGTCGCGGGCTTCCGCGTTGAGGCGGAGGAGGGGTTCCGTGTTGGAGGGGCGGACGTTGAACCACCAGTCGGCGGCGGTGACGGTGAGGCCGTCGAGTTCGTCGAGGGTGACGCCGTCGCGGCCCTGGTAGGCGGCCTTGAGGGCGGCGAGGCGGGCCTGCTGGTCGTCGACGGTGGAGTTGATCTCGCCGGAGCCGACGTAGCGGTCGTACTGGGCGACGAGGCCGGAGAGGGGGCCGTCCTGGCCGCCGAGGGCCGCGAGGACGTGCAGGGCGGCCAACATGCCGGTGTCGGCGTTCCAGAAGTCCTTGAAGTAGTAGTGGGCGGAGTGCTCGCCGCCGAAGATCGCGCCGGTGCGGGCCATCTCGGCCTTGATGAAGGAGTGGCCGACGCGGGTGCGGACGGGTGTGCCGCCGTTCTCCCTGACGACCTCCGGCACGGACCAGGAGGTGATCAGGTTGTGGATGACGGTGCCCTTGCCGCCGTACCGGGCGAGTTCCCGGGCGGCGACCAGGGCGGTGATCGCGGACGGGGAGACGGGGCCGCCGTTCTCGTCGACGACGAAGCAGCGGTCGGCGTCGCCGTCGAAGGCGATGCCGAGGTCGGCGCCCTCCTCGCGGACCCGCTTCTGCAGGTCGACGATGTTGGCGGGGTCGAGGGGGTTGGCCTCGTGGTTGGGGAAGGTGCCGTCCAGCTCGAAGTACATCGGTACGAGGGTCAGGGGCAGGCCCGCGAAGACGGTGGGGACCGTGTGGCCGCCCATGCCGTTGCCCGCGTCGACGACGACCTTCAGGGGGCGGATGGAGGTCAGGTCGACGAGGGAGCGGAGGTGGGCCGCGTAGTCGTTCAACGAGTCGCGCTGGGTGATCGTTCCCGGGGTGGCGGCGGGTGCCGGGGCGCCCGTCTCGCGCCACTGCTCGACCAGTTCGCGGATGTCGGCGAGGCCGGTGTCCTGGCCGACGGGGGCGGCACCGGCGCGGCACATCTTGATGCCGTTGTACTGGGCGGGGTTGTGCGAGGCGGTGAACATGGCGCCCGGCAGGTCCAGCGCGCCCGACGCGTAGTACAGCTGGTCGGTGGAGCACAGGCCGATCTCGGTGACGTCGACGCCGCGGGCCGCCGCGCCGCGTGCGAAGGCGCGGGCCAGGCCGGGTGACGAGGGGCGCATGTCGTGCCCGGTCACGATCGCGCTCGCGCCGGTCACCTGGACGAAGGCGGCACCGAACAGCTCCGCGAGGGTCTCGTCCCACTGGTCGGGGACCACCCCGCGTACGTCGTACGCTTTCACGATCTGTGACAGATCAGCAGCCACGGCCAACCCTCCTGGAGGTCCTATCGGTCACCCCAAACTACCCGCACCCGCCGACAACGGGCCGCGCGGACCCCGGCGGTGGCGCGGGTTCAGGGCAGCATCCACTCCAGGACCGGCGGACTCTGGCGGCGGCGAGGAGTTCGGGGGAGAGTCCCGACTCGCGGGCGGCGGTGACCTGGAGGGCGCCGAAGAGGGCGTTGGCGGAGGTGTCCGAGCCGGAGACGGCGACGCCGAACCAGCCGAGGACGGGTGAGAGGAAGGCGAGCCCGGTGCCCGCGGCGGCGACGAAGTGGCCGATGGTGGCGGCCTGTCCGGAGAGGTTCATGACGTAGGCGAGGGCGGGGACGGACGTCACGGTGAGGATCGCGAAGCGCGGTTCACGCACGGTCGCGGCCCACTCGCGGACCGCCACGCGGGCGTGGACCCCCAGGACGGCGGCCGTGCAGACGCCCGCGAAGTGATGTCTCACGGGTGACGAAATGGTCGTGTTCGCGACAACGGCGCGTCAATGGTCGTGCAGCACACGACGGAATCAGGAGCGGAACCCGGACTACCGGCGTCAGTTGTCAGGAGAGCGCAGGACCCGCAGGTGGCCGCGGCGCGCGACCTCCATCGGATCCGCCGAGCGACCGCCGCCGCCCGCCTGCGCCGCGCGCTCCTGGGGGCGGGCCGCCTCGCGCACCGCGTTGGCGAGGGCCTCCAGGTCGTCCCCGCTGGGGCGGGCCGGGGCCGAACCGTCGAGGAGCCGGACGACCTCCCAGCCGCGCGGGGCGGTGAGGCGCTCGGAGTGCTCGGCGCACAGGTCGTAGCAGTGGGGTTCGGCGTAGGTGGCGAGCGGGCCGAGGACCGCGGTCGAGTCGGCGTAGACGTACGTCAGCGTCGCGACGGCGGGTCGGCCGCAGGCGGTTCGCGAACAGCGACGTACAGGGCTCACGACGTTGGACGGTACCGCACTCTTGAGCGGGCCGCGACGACTCTCCACCAGGTCACCCCACCGTGTCGTGATGTGAAACGCCCCACACGTTCCCTCCGTTCTACCCCACTGACCTGCGCGGACATGCACGTCCGAGACCTCGAACCTGACCGGGACCGGTCATCAGTCGCCACAAACCGCAGCAATAGCCCCGAGGCCGGCCCTCCCGGAGACGTGCCGGAGCCCCTCGGAGCGTCCGCGGAGCCATGGGATCAAGCCCCACCTTGGCCGGAACGGGCGTCCCACGACATGCCGGCAGGGCGCCGGACGGCGGCCCGTTCGGCATACCCTGCACCAGTGATGGACAACCGAGTACCGCCCCGCGCCGCCGGCCCCGGGCCCCGTCGTCGTGACCGTCACGGCCGGGGTATGCGCGGCCCGATCGCGCCGCCGCAGGTGCCGCTGGCCGCGAGCCGCGCCGACGCGTTCGCGGACCTGGTGCAGGACTCCGTGGAGCGGCTGGAGCGGCGGTGGCCGCAGCTCGCCGACATCGACTTCCTGGTGCTGGAGGTCCCCGCCCTGGACGGGGCAGGGCGGGGGTGGAGCGACGAGACGGTGCCCCTCGGCGGCACGGTGGCCGCCCGCGAGGGGCGCCCCGCGCGGGTGGTGGTCTACCGGCGGCCGGTGGAGATCCGTACCAAGGGGCGGGACGAGCGGGCGGCGCTGGTCCACGAGGTCGTGGTGGAGCAGGTGGCGGAGCTGCTGGGGCTGACTCCGGAGACGGTCGATCCCCGGTACGGGGAGGACTGAGCCTCCTGCCCGTCCTGCCCGCCGGCGGTCACCTCTGGAGGATGGTCAGGTCCTGGTCCGCGTCGGGGACCGAGACCGTGCCCCGGTCGTCGGGGAGTGTCTGGACGGTGAAGGCGGGGACGCCGTTGGTCTTGGCCGACAGGGTCCGGGAGGCGTAGACCGGGGTCGCCGCCGACGCCGGTTCCACGGTCAGGGCGTAGGTGCCCTTCAGGCCGTCCGGCACCGGGAGTTCCACGTCCTGGGTGGTGCCCGCCTTGATCGTGAACGTCTCCGACGCCGCCTCGCCGCCCTCGCTGCCCGCCGACGCGGTGACCTTGACCTTCGCGGTGCCGTCGGGCGCGGTCAGGGAGAGGGTGGTGCCCTTGGCGGTGTTGCCGACGGCGGTCGCGCGGGTGCCCACCGGGTTGGCGGCCGGGACGAACGCCGTCTCCTGGGCGTCCCCCTTGCCCCGCACCACCCGTACCGCCGCCACCACCGGCACGGCCTGGCTCGTCGGCGTCAGCACCAGCGAACCGGCCTCCCCGCGCGTGATGTCGCCCAGGTCGAGCGCGGTCGTCATCCCGGACTTCACCCGCAGCGTCTCGTTCCCGGCCGGGGTGATCAGCCCCGTGGGCGTGGCCAGCCGCACCTTCAGGTCCGCGTCCGTGCCGCCCGGCGTGAACGCCACCAGCCGCACCTCGGTGGCGTCCTTCGGGATGCCCGGCATCACCAGGCTCCCCGCGGGTTCGGCCGCCGCGGCCAGCCAGTCGCCGCCGAGTTCGTCGTCGAGGGCCTGCACGGCCGCGCCGACCCGGCCGCCGCGCACGTTGACGTGCACGGTGAGGTCGGTCTCCTCCTCCGAGACGAGCGTGGACAGCAGGATGGGCTCGCTGGAGTGCGGCGGGACGGTGATGCCCTCCCCGGCGGTGGACTCCAGCAGCCCCTTCTTGCCGTACAGCTCGATGTCGACCACGGCGGCGGAGTCGTCGGGGTTCGTCAGGTGGACGTAGTCGGTGCGGTTCTCGGCGGTGCCGGCGCCCGGGAACCAGAACTCCGTGTCGGCTGCGGCGCAGTTGACGCCCGCGAGGCCGCGCCCGCTGCCCGCGGTGACCTCCGTGGTCTCCTGTACGGTCCAGCCGGACGCGAAGGCGCCCTCGGCCGTCCCGATCAGCGCGGGCGAGTCGTCGCCGGACCGCTCCCCCGTGACCGGCGTGCCGGGCTTCCCCGGCTCCAGCACGGGCTTGGGGGCCTTGCCCTCGCGCTCCTCGTTCCCCTCGGCGTTCAGCAGCTCCGCCTGGCCCTTGCCCTGCGCGCCCTCGGTGACCGGCGTGAACGAGGTGTACGTCGTCTCCGCGAGGTCGGACGTGCTCGGCGCCGGGCACAGCAGGCCGCTGCGCTCCACGGGCAGCCGCTCGGCCGCCCGCGCGGTGTTCGTGCCGGAGCCGTCCGGCGTCGTGACCGAGGCGAAGCCGGTGACGGCGGCCAGCGCGGTCACGCCGACGATCAGGGACAGGGTGGTGCGGTTCACTGCTGACTCCCGTCGGGACGCTCGGGGCCGCCATCGTGCGGATGCTGCGGCTGCGCCGGGTCGTACCCGGCGTCGTAGCCCTGGCCCTGGGGGGCCTGACCGTAGGTCTGGTCGTACGCCCGCGTCGGGTCGTAGGCGGTGTCGTTGCCGGTGTCGTACGCGGGGGCGGCGTACGCGGTGTCGTAGGCCGAGGGGTCGTACGTGCCGCCGCCGTCCCGGGGCTGGGGCTGGCCGCCGTAGGCGTACGGGTCGTACTGGCCGCCCTGGTAGCCCTCCGCCGGGTACCGCTGCTGGTCGTAGCCGCCGCCCGCGTACTGCTGGTCGCCGCCGTAGCCCGCGTAGGTCGTGGCGTCCCACTCGTCGTAGGACTGCTGCCGCGGCACGGTCACCGGGGCCTCCTCCTCCGGAGGGGACGGGGGCTGGGGTGGTTCGCCCTGGGCGGCGGACTCCTCGGCCTCCGCCTCGGCCTGGGCGCGCAGGCGGCGGGCCCGGCGGCCCTCGCCCGCGACGGCCTGAGCCGGGACGGCGGGCTCCTCGGGCAGGTCGTCGTCGATGTCACGGCGACGGCCGGGGAGGGCGAGCACGACGAGGACGAGGGCCAGGAAGCCCTGCGCCCACAGCCACGCGGTGTGGCCGATCGGGTCGTCGTAGGTGACGTCGAGGCGTCCGCCGGAGGCGGGGAGCTGGAAGCCCTGGGCCCAGCCGTCGACGGTGGTGGGGGTGAGGGGCGCGCCGTCCAGGGTGGCGGTCCACCCCTCGGAGGCGGTGTCGGCGAGGCGCAGCACCCGGCCGTCGGCGCCGTCCGGGACGTCGGTGTGGATCTCGATGGGCCCGGCGGCGACGGGCACCGGCTTCCCGGCGCCCGAGGCGGCGTCCGACGCCGAGCCGGTGACGATCGTCGCGCGCGCCACCTCCTGGTTCACCCGCCACAGGGCGCTGCCGTTCTGCTCGCTGAGGCGGCTCAGCCCGGGTGTGGCGTCCAGGACGCGGGCGACCTCGCGGGGCGCGCCCTTGTGGACGAGGACGTAGCGCACGGCGAAGTCGCCGAGCTGGTCGGCCTGGTCGGCGCCGGACCCGGCGACGAGGTTGGCGACGATCTTGTCGAGCCGGGCGTTCTCCCCGTCGGCGGCGGCCAGTTCGGCGTCGCCGAGGCGGGCGCCGGAGCCGCGGACGAGGGTGTAGCCGACGTGGGCGGCGGAGTCGCTGTCGAGGACGAGGGTGCGGGCCTGGTCGCGCGTGTTGCTCTCCTCGGCGACGAAGGCGGGCACCTGGACGGGGTCGCGGCGCTCCAGCGGGCCGTCGGCGCCGCCGATCATCCAGCCCGCGGCGACCAGCAGCGGGCCCGCGGCGGCGGCGAAGGCGATCAGCGCGGCGACGGGCTGGCGCCAGCCGAAGCTCTGCTCGGCCACCCGCGCGCGTGCCCCGTCGGCGCCGAGGAGGGCGGCGGCGAGGAGGGCGATGCCGTAGACGAGGGTGGCGGGGCCGGACCAGGCGGAGGCGTTGGAGAGCGCGGCGAAGACGAGGCCGACGAGGGCGACGGTCCAGGCGGTCCAGATGCCCGGCTGGCGCTCCGAGCGCAGCAGGGCGGCGAGCGCGGCGAGCACGACGCCGACGAGCATCAGCCCGTCGACGGTGCCGGGGCCGCCGGGGCTGGCGCCGAGCAGGTCGAGGGCGGTGGCGGAGGAGGCGCCGTAGTCGAGGCCCGCCTCGGTGAGGAAGCCGGTGGGCAGCAGCGTCAGCGACCACGGGGCGAGGACCAGCAGGGGCGTGCCGAGCTGGGCCAGGAAGCGCGGGCCGTAGGCGACGAGGTCGGTGCGGCGGACGGCGAGCAGGCCGACGCCGAGGAACAGGGCGATGGGCCAGACGATCGGCGTGAACGCGGTGGTGACCGTCAGCAGCAGGGTGTACGCCCAGGTGGCGCGCCAGCTGCCGCGCGTCCCGGAGGGGGCGGCCAGGCCGCTGGCCGCGATGCCCGCGCGGGCGATGAGCGGCAGCAGGACGGCCAGGACGGCGGTGCCGAGGCGACCGCCCGCGAGGGCGCCGGTGGCGGCGGGCAGGAAGGCGTAGACGACGGCCGCCCACGCGCGCAGCAGCCGGGACTCGACGAGCGGGCGGGAGGCGAAGTAGGCGCTGAGTCCGGCCAGTGGGACCGAGCAGACCAGCAGGAGGGTGACGGCGAGTCCGGTGGAGCCGAACAGCACGGTCGCGAGCATCGCCACGAGGGCGAGGTACGGCGGTGCGGAGGCGGTGCCCCCGGTGCCGACGGGGTGCCAGGCGTCGAGGTAGCGCGACCACAGCTCGCCGGAGTCGGCCGGGGCGGGCAGCAGGGCGCCGCCGGCGAGGGCGCCGCCGCCGAGGAGCTGGCGGCAGGCGGCGAGCGAGACGAGCAGCAGCACCACGAAGAGCACCGGCCCCGGCTTGCGGGCGATGCGCTTGAGGCGGGCGAACTGCTCGATCTCCAGGAAGTCGGCGTCGTCGCCGCCGGGTCCGGACTCCACCGCGCCGCCGTGGCGTCCGGCGCCGGTGGTGGCCTCGGGGTCGGAGCTGCCGAAGAGGCTGCCCGCGGCCTGCTCGGCGGTGACGCGGACGGTCGCGCCGGGCGGCGGGAACAGCGGGCGCAGTTCGCCCTTGTCGACGGCGGGGCGGCCACGCTGGCGCCGCCCGGCGATGATCCGTTCCGGCCGCAGCAGGACGCCGAGGAGGCCGCGGATCTCGTCGACGGCCTGGCCGGGGACCTTGCCGACGAGGTAGGCGAGGGTCCGCAGGACGGTGCCGACGACGAGCCGCAGCAGCACCCAGGGCAGGGCGGCTGCGCGGGTGTTGACGAGCAGGGTGTAGGCGGCGCCCGCCTTGTCGACCTTGTGCGGGGAGGCGGTGGTGCGGCCCGCGCAGTCGACGGTGCGGCGCTCGCGCGAGGCGGCCTCGGCGTGGCGTACGACGGCCTCGGGGGCGACGAGGACGCGGTGGCCCGCCTGGTGGGCGCGCCAGCACAGGTCGACGTCGTCGCGCATCAGGGGCAGTCGGCGGTCGAACCCGCCGAGCTGTTCGAAGACGTCGCGGCGGACGAGCATCCCGGCGGTGGACACGGACAGCACGGGCCGGACGTGGTCGTGCTGGCCCTGGTCCTGCTCGCGGCGGTCCAGGCCGGTCCAGCGGCGGCCGGAGCTGGCGATGGAGACGCCGACTTCCAGGAGCTGGCGGCGGTCGTACCAGCCGCGCAGTTTCGGGCCGACGACGGCGATGTCGTCGCGGCCCAGTTCGTGTTCGTCCTCCACGACGCGCAGCAGCTGGGCGAGGGCGTCGGGGGCGGGGGCGCAGTCGTCGTGCAGCAGCCACAGCCACTGGACGGGTTCGCCGTGCGGCAGTTCGGGCAGGTCGTAGGCGTCGTCGCGCCAGCTGCGGGTGACCGGGTCCCAGCCGCTGGGCCGCTTCAGGTACGGCAGGTCGTCCGGGGTGAGGACGGGCGCCGTGCGGTCGGCCTCCTCGACGGCCTGGCCGAAGCCGGTGCGCCGGGCCAGGTGCAGGACCCGGTCGGGGCCGAGGGCGTCGGTGAGCAGCTGCGCGGACTCGTCGGCGCTGCCGGTGTCGGCCGCGACGGCGTACTGGACCGGGCGCTCCTGGCCGAGCAGCCCGGTGAGCGCGTCGGGCAGCCAGCGGGCGCCGTCGTGGGAGACCAGCACCGCCGTCACGACGTGACGCGGAAACTCTGGGGTGGCAGCGGTGTCTTGCTGGGCTGCCATATGGCTGTGCACGGACATCGAGGTACGGGCCCCGGGTTCGGTGGACTGCGGTGGACGCCTGTGCCCCGAGGGGGCGGCGGGACGTCTCGGACGAGCGCCCACACTATCGGCTGACCATGACGACGGCCCGCCGCCTGTGGACAACCCACCCGCGACGGGCCGTTCACACCGTTTATGACGTGCCGTCGGCCGACCGGGACGTCTCGGGCAGGCTCAGACGGCCGCCTTCTTCAGGCGGCGGCGTTCGCGCTCGGACAGGCCGCCCCAGATGCCGAAGCGTTCGTCGTTGGCGAGGGCGTACTCAAGACACTCGGAGCGGACCTCGCACGCGAGACAGACCTTCTTGGCCTCGCGGGTCGAGCCGCCCTTCTCGGGGAAGAAGGACTCGGGGTCGGTCTGGGCGCACAGCGCGCGCTCCTGCCAGCCGAGTTCCTCGTCCGCGTCGTCGACCAGCAGTTGCTGCACCAGCTCGGTCATGTGCGCCCCTCGTCTGTCTTTCGCGTCCCCGTGATCTAGCCGTTACCGATTCCGGCTGAACGACACGAGTGAAATTACAAGTGTGCTGCTCCGGGCGAGTCAAGCCGAGATCTGCTATTGGGCCCCTTATTCACTCTGCGGAACCAAGGCCAAGCGGAAAGTGTTCAAATCGCCATAAACCCTGACACGCAGACGAGGCCCTCACGGACCTCCGGTCCCGCACGGACCTCTACGGAGAAGGACGCCCAAGGGTTCGATCTCGTTCCGACACGCGCGCCGATGCGAACCGGATCACATTCGGATCACGGGATCGCAACGAGGCTTGCGCGCCCGGTTGTGCGCCATGTGTCCCGGTGAACGGGTGAGCAAACCTTTCATCTGCCGGATGAACCGGATGAGGTGAACCGTGTCCCACATCCCGGGCGTCGAGTTGACAGTGCGGGTGTGAACCGCTGTCCTTGTGGGCATGTTCGCGAACTTGGCGCCCACCTCGACCCGCTCCGCCGGGTCCCTCGGTGCTGCCCACGCTCGCTGTAGCTGTTGTCGCTGTTCCAGCTGTTGAGCCCTTCGCGCTCCGGCTCCCGCTGGTTCCACCCCTTCCCTCAGGGCTCTCTTCCCTGCTTCCTCCTTCTTCGCTTCTTCCTTCTTCGTTTCCGCACCGAGGACCAAGCACTCCCATGAACAGCGACAGCGACCTCCAGATCGCCGGCGACATCCTGGAAGTCCCGCACCTGCTCCAGCCCCCGCGTGAGCACCCGGCCACCGTCGCCGAGTTCGCCGGACTGGCCCGCTCCGTCGCCGCCGACCGCTCCCGGTGGGAGCACCTGGTCCGGTACGACGCCCTTACGCGCTGGTACCACCGGCTGCGCACGGGCCCCGGCTACGAGGTGTGGCTGCTGTCGTGGCTGCCCGGGCAGGGCACCGGACGCCACGACCACGGACCGTCCTCCGGGATCCTCACCGTCCTGGACGGCGCCCTGACCGAGCACACCCGCCGCGGCGCCCGCACCCTCACGCCGGGCACCCAGCACGTCTTCGCCCCGGGGTACGTCCACGAGGTGGTCAACGACGCGCTCGTACCGGCCGTGAGCCTGCACGTCTACTACCCGGGCCTGACCGAGATGCCCCTGCACGGGGCCGCCCGCCGCACGGCGGCCACCCCGGTCGCCTGACCTCCCGGCGCGTTGTCGTACCCGCCTGCAAGACTGGCTCCCATGCGCATTGTGGTTCTGGCAGGCGGCATCGGCGGTGCCCGTTTCCTGCGCGGTCTGAAGAAGGCCGCGCAGGACGCGGCCATCACGGTCATCGGCAACACCGGGGACGACATCCACCTCTTCGGGCTGAAGGTCTGCCCGGACCTCGACACGGTGATGTACACGCTCGGCGGCGGCATCAACGAGGAACAGGGCTGGGGGCGGTCCGACGAGACCTTCCACCTCAAGCAGGAGCTGGCGGAGTACGGCGTCGAGCCGCAGTGGTTCGGCCTCGGCGACCGGGACTTCGCCACCCACATCGTGCGCACCCAGATGCTGGGCGCGGGCTACCCGCTGAGCGCGGTCACCGAGGCGCTGTGCGACCGCTGGAAGCCGGGCGTGCGGCTGCTCCCGATGTCCGACGACCGGGTGGAGACCCATGTCGCGGTCGAGCTGGAGGGCGAGCGCCGGGCGATCCACTTCCAGGAGTACTGGGTCCGGCTGCGCGCCTCCGTGCCCGCCCACGCCGTCGTCCCCGTCGGCGCCGAGCAGTCCAAGCCCGCGCCCGGCGTCCTGGAGGCGCTCGCCGAGGCCGACGTCATCCTCTTCCCGCCGTCCAACCCGGTGGTCTCCGTCGGCACGATCCTCGCCGTGCCCGGCATCCGGGAGGCCATCGCCGACGCGGGGGTGCCGGTGGTCGGCCTCTCCCCCATCGTCGGGGACGCGCCCGTGCGCGGGATGGCGGACAAGGTGCTCGCCGCGGTCGGCGTGGAGTCCAGCGCGGCGGCGGTCGCCGAGCACTACGGCTCCGGGCTGCTCGACGGCTGGCTCGTCGACGAGGTCGACGCGGCCTCCGTCGCCCGCGTCGAGGCGGCCGGGATCCGCTGTCGGGCCGTACCGCTGATGATGACCGGCCTGGACGCGGCGGCGCGGATGGCGGGCGAGGCCCTGACACTGGCGGAGGAGGTCCGTACGGCATGAGCACGTCCCCGACCGACGGCTACCGCGTGTGGGCCGTGCCCGGACTTCCCGAGGTGCGGCCCGGGGACGACCTGGCCAAGCTGATCGCCGCCGCCGAACCCGCACTGGCCGACGGGGACGTGCTGCTCGTCACCTCGAAGATCGTCTCCAAGGCGGAGGGCCGGATCGTCGAGGCCGCGGACCGGGAGGCCGCGATCGACGCCGAGACGGTGCGGGTCGTGGCCCGGCGCGGCGCGCTGCGGATCGTGGAGAACCGGCAGGGGCTCGTCATGGCCGCCGCCGGGGTCGACGCCTCCAACACCCCGCCGGGTACCGTGCTCCTCCTCCCCGAGGACCCCGACGCCTCCGCCCGCGCGCTCCGCGACGGCCTGCGGACCGCCCTCGGCGTCAGCGTCGGCGTCGTCGTCACCGACACCTTCGGGAGGCCCTGGCGGGCGGGGCTCACGGACGTCGCGATCGGCGCCGCGGGCGTACGCGTGCTGGACGACCTGCGGGGCGGCACGGACGCGTACGGCAATCCGCTCGCCGCGACCGTCGTCGCCACCGCCGACGAACTCGCCGCGGCGGGCGACCTCGTCAAGGGCAAGGCGGCGGGACGGCCCGTCGCCGTGGTCCGCGGGCTGCCGCACGTGGTCGCCGAGGACGACGGGGACGGCGCGCGGGCGATGCTGCGGGGCGCGCGGGACGACATGTTCCGGCTCGGCACCTCCGAGGCGATCCGGCTGGCGGTCACCCAGCGCCGTACGATCCGCGCGTTCACGGACGAGCCCGTCGACCCCGGCGCCGTACGCCGGGCGGTGGCCGCGGCGGTCACGGCACCCGCGCCGCACCACACGACGCCGTGGCGCTTCGTGCTGCTGGAGTCGCGGGAGTCACGCGTCCGGCTGCTCGACGCGATGCGGGACGCGTGGATCGCGGACCTGCGCCGGGACGGCAAGTCGGAGGAGTCCATCGCCCAGCGCGTCAGACGGGGCGACGTGCTCCGCAACGCGCCCTACCTCGTCGTCCCGTGCCTGGTGACGGACGGCGCGCACACCTACGGGGACCCGCGGCGGGACGCGGCCGAGCGGGAGATGTTCGTCGTCGCCACCGGGGCGGGCGTACAGAACCTGCTGGTGGCGCTTGCCGGGGAGCGGCTGGGGTCGGCGTGGGTGTCGTCGACGATGTTCTGCCGGGACGTGGTGCGTGAGGTGCTCGGGCTGCCGGGTGACTGGGATCCCATGGGGGCGGTGGCGGTCGGTCATCCGGCGGAGGAGCCGCGGGCCCGGGGGGAGCGGGACGCGGGGGCGTTCATCGAGGTGCGGTGAGGGCGGACGGGCGTCCGCGGGTTCTCGTACCCTCGTACTCTCTTACGGCTCTCCCCTGTCCCTCCGCTCCCTGGGAACTCACTCGTGGCTGGACGCTTCGCCCCGCGGCCCACGCGGCCCACGCGTACGACCGTGCGCGGCGGGGACGTCGGTGTCCCCGGTGCGGTGGCCGCCCGGCAGCCGGGTGCGGGGGCGGCGCGGGTGCGGACGTATGTGCCGGACGGGGCGCTCGATCTCGGGCTGGTGCTGGGGCCGTTGCGGCGCGGGCCGGGGGATCCGACGTTCCGGGCGCTGCCCGACGGGTCCTTCTGGCGGGCCAGCCTGACGCCCGCCGGGCCGGGGACCCTGCGGATCAGCGGCCACGGCGGTGAGGTGCGGGGAGAGGCGTGGGGGCCCGGGGGCGACTGGCTGCTGGAGCGGCTGCCGGAACTGCTCGGGGCCGCGGACGATCCGTCCGTGTTCGCTCCCCGGCACCAGGTCGTGGCGCTCGCGCGGCACCGGCGGCCGGGGCTGCGTCTGACGCGGACCGGGCTGGTGCTGGAGTCCCTGATTCCGTCGATCCTGGAGCAGAAGGTCACGACCGACGAGGCGTACCGGGCGTGGCGGCTGCTGGTGCGGAAGTTCGGGGAGCCCGCGCCCGGGCCGGTGCCGGTGCGGATGAGTGTGATGCCGTCCGCCCGGACCTGGGCGCTGATCCCCTCCTGGGAGTGGCATCGCGCCGGGGTCGACGACAAGCGGGCGTCGACGGTCCTGCGGGCCGTGCGGGTCGCCGCGCGGCTGGAGGAGGCCGCGCGGATGGCGC
This sequence comes from Streptomyces sp. NPDC006997, assembly GCF_040635175.1. Classification (NCBI taxonomy): domain Bacteria; kingdom Bacillati; phylum Actinomycetota; class Actinomycetes; order Kitasatosporales; family Streptomycetaceae; genus Streptomyces; species Streptomyces sp. NPDC006997. Next base: position 213,459 of record NZ_JBEYHH010000008.1, on the reverse strand, counting down.
CGGCGGCGGCGCGGGAGCGGTTGGAGGTCGTGCCGGGGGTGGGGCCGTGGACGTCCGCGGAGACCGTGCAGCGTAGTCATGGGGCGGCGGACGAGGTGACGACGGGGGATCTGCATCTGCCGGGCATCGTGGGGTGGGCGCTCGCGGGGGACCGGGACGCGGATGACGCGGTGATGTTGTCGCTGCTGGAGCCGTATGCGGGGCAGCGGCACCGGGCCGCGCGGCTGATCCTGCTGAGCGGGAGGGTGCCGGGGCGGCGGGCGCCGAAGATGCCGCGGGTGGATATCGGGCGGTGGTGAGGTGGGACCCGGGGGTGGGACGCGCGGCCGGCGCTGGCGGGGTGCCTCCCCGAGCTCTTCGAGCAGGGGCCCAGCGCCCACCTGCCGCCCCAGCCGCACGACTGCCCGCGGCCACGGCGGATGGGAGGGGCGGGTCCCGCCCCAACGGGTCCCAGCGGGTCCCAGCGGTGCGACTGCCCGCAGCCAGGGCGGGAGCCGGTGTCGGCTAGCGGCCTTGGTAGCGTGCCGCCTCGGTGCGGGCTGAGCCGAGTTTGTCGTAGAGCTTTCCGCCGGGGCATTCCGTGGCGAAGCCGTCCCGGTGACCCGAGATCACGTTCAGGCGGACGTTCTTGCCCTTGCCGTAGAGGTTGCCGCCGCCCGACCGCAGGTACGTCTTGCCGTTCGGGTTGGCGCCGAACAGTCCCAGCTTCCACGCCGTCAGCCGGGCCACCGCCCGGACCGCCGACTCGGACGGCTTGGAGCTGCCGTAGGAGCCCAGGACGGCGATCCCCGTGCTGTCGTGGTTGAAGCCGAGGGTGTGAGCGCCCATGACCGCTCGGGCCACGCCGCCCGCGCGCCCCTCGTAGATGTTCCCGCACTTGTCGACGAGGAAGTTGTAGCCGATGTCGCGCCAGCCCATGCTCACGACGTGGTAGCGGTAGATGCCGCGGATGAGCGAGGGCACCTGGGCGCACGTGTAGTTGTTGCCGGTCGCGGTGTGGTGGACGAAGGCCGCCTTGACGTACTTGGTGTAGAGGAAGTTCTTCTCCCGCAGGGACTCGTCCGCGCCCCAGCCGCGGCGCGTCACGATGCCCGGGCGCGGGCCGATGTACGGCTTCACGCGCTGCTCCTCCGTCAGTTCCGAGCCGCGCAGGGTGAGCAGTTCCTGCTCCGTGCGCGCCTTGTCCAGCTCCGGGATCTCGGCGGCGCCGAGGGGCGCGAGGTCGGCGTTGGCGGTGGAGGCGGCGATCGTGTCGGCGTTCAGGGAGGCGGTCGTGTCGGTGCGGGGGTCGTCCAGGGCGGGTTGGGCGTTCGTCTGGGTGGTGGCGGTGGTGGTGGCGGTGGTGGTGGCGGTGGTGCCGGTCGGGTCGTCGCCGGGGTCGATCAGTTCGAGGCGGAGGCCGGAGGGGAGGGCGGCGGCAGCGGCGCGGGCCCGGGTCCGGGGGGCCGTCGGCTCCACCTGTTCCGGTTGTTCCGCCTGTTCCGGTTGGGCGCGTAGTTCCACGCCGTTCGACTCGCCGACCCAGAGGGGGGCCGTGGCGCCGCGTACCCGGCCGGAGGCGCGTTCGGCGGTGCCGGGGTCGGCCGCGTGGTCGGCGTTGTGCGTCTCCAGGTCCTGCCACTTCGACCAGGTGCCGGTGGCGGCGGCGCGGGTGCGGACCTGGACGCGGCCGTGCAGTTCGGCCTCCGGGTCGTCCCAGACGACGCCGACCAGGGAGAAGCGCCGTACGTCCCGGCGGGGTACGCCCTGGACGCCGGTCGGGCCGAGGGCGCGGTCGCCGGTGAGGGGGACGAGCGGCAGCGTCTGGGTGCTGCCCGCGGGGGTGCGGGCGGTGACGGTGGTCGCGGGGGCGGGCGGTCCTGCGACGGCGGTGGCCTCCGGGAGGGTGAGGGGGAGGGCGATGACGGCCGCGCAGGTGATGCCGATGGGGGAAGCAAGGTATCCACGCATACTTCGGATCGTGGACATAGCCGAATAAGTCTGTCCATCCGGTAATTGACGGGGTGTTGCCGGGTGATTCCTCCGAAAAGGTGGCGGGGGTCCGCCGAACCGGTGTCCCGCGCGCTGGGTGCGCACGGGCGGGTCCGCGTACGCTTGCGCGGGTGAATGCCACCGATCGCACCCCTGCCGACCTGCTGCGTTCCGCGCTCGCCGCGGATCCCTCGCGCCCGCTGGTGACCTTCTACGACGACGCCACCGGGGAACGGGTCGAACTGTCCGTCGCCACCTTCGCCAATTGGGTGGCCAAGACCGCGAATCTGCTCCAGGACGGGATGTCCGTGGAGCCCGGTGAACGGGTGGCGCTGCTGCTGCCCGCGCACTGGCAGACGGCGGTGTGGCTGCTGGCGTGTTCGTCGGTGGGGGTCGTCGCCGACATGGGGGGTGACCCGGGGCGGGCGGACCACGTGGTCGCGGGGCCCGGGGAGTTCGAGGCGGGGCTGGCCTGCGGGGGTGAGCGGTACGCGCTGTCGCTGGAGCCGTTGGGGCGGCGCTTCCGGGAGGTGCCGGTCGGGTACGCCGACTACGCCGTGGACGTGCCGTCGTTCGGGGACCGGTTCGTACCGTACGGGGCCGTCGACCCTGAGGCGGCGGCGTTGATCGTCGCCGGGGCGGAGTTCACGGGGGCGGAGATCGTGGAACGGGCGCGGGGGGACGCCGGGGGGCTGGGGCTTACGGGGCCCGGGTCGCGGCTGCTGTCCGGGTTGCCGTACTCGACTTGGGAGGGGCTGAGTGCGGGACTCTACGCTCCGCTGGCCAGTGGGGGGTCTGTGGTGCTCTGCCGGCACCTGGAGGCCCTGGACGGCGAGGCGGTGGCCAAGCGGGTGGAGAGTGAGCGGGTTACGGCGACCGCGCGGTAGGGGGTCGCGGGGGCCCGGCGTCGCGGGTCCCCAGGACGCGGGGCCCAACGACCCAGGGGCCCAGCGTCGCGGGGGAGCCGGCGTCGCGGGGGAGCCGGCGTCGCGGGGACCCGACGCCGCGGGGACCCGACGCCGCGGGGACCCGACGCCGCGGGGACCCGGCGTCGTGAGGTACCGCCGGTGCGTGCTGGCGCGCGGGGGCGCCTCGCGCAGTGGGGTGCCCCCGCGCGGACCAGTCATCCCGTCACCCGTTCAGCCCACCCCACCCCGCACCCCCACCCCCCACCCCCCATCGTCGTAAGTGGACGTATGCGGCTGTGCGCGTGCGTCAGTGACGTCAACCCGTGGGCTCGGCTGTGTGAGGGGTGGACTCGTGGTGACCGATCATGGCGGGGTGCCGCTCGGGCCGGGGGTCGGGGCGTCGGCCGTGGGGGGAGGGGGGCGGCGGCGTTGGGGGCGGTGGGTGGCGGCCGGTGCGGCGTTGGCTGTCGTCGTCGCGGGTGGGGTCGGCTGGGGCGTCTACACCAAGCTGGACGGGAACATCACGCCCGACGAGGCCGCCGCGGCGGAGCTGGCGCGGTTCGAGAAGGAGCGGCCCACCGCGCTGGTGAAGGACGCGCAGAACATCCTCGTCATCGGGTCGGACACCCGGGGAGGCGCCGGAAACGCCCGCTACGGGCGGGACCCGGGGACCGAACGCTCCGACACCACGATCCTGCTGCACCTGTCGGGCGGGCGGCGCAGCGCCACCGCCGTGCACTTCCCCCGGGACCTGATGGTCGACGTGCCGGGGTGCCGCAGGCCGGACGGCTCCCGCACCCGGCCCATGTTCGCGATGCTGAACTACGCCTTCCAGGTGGGCGGTTCGGCCTGCGCCATCCGCACGGTGGAGAAGCTGACGGACATCCGGGTCGACCACCACATGGTCGTCGACTTCCAGGGGTTCAAGCGGATCGTCGACGCGGTCGGCGGTGTGGAGGTCTGCGTGGAGCGGCCCATCCGCGACAAGGCGGCGAAGCTGCGGCTGCCCGCGGGCCGGGTGCGGCTCGACGGCGAGCAGGCGCTCGGCTACGTCCGGGTCCGCAAGACCCTCGGCGACGGCAGCGACACCGAGCGCATGGAGCGCCAGCAGCGGTTCCTCGGCGCGCTGGTGAGCAAGGTGCGCGGGAACGACGTCCTGTTGAACCCGGTGAAGCTGTACCCGGTGCTGGACGCGGCGACGTCGTCGCTCACCACCGACCCGGGGCTGGCCAGCCTGCGCGGTCTGTACGAACTCGTACGGGGTGTACGCGACATCCCCACGGAACGGGTGCAGTTCCTGACCGTGCCGCGGGAGGCGTACGTCCGGGACAGCAACCGGGACCAGCTCGTCGAACCGGAGGCGGAACGGCTCTTCGCGCGGCTGCGCAGGGACGCCCCGGTGGCCGTGGCGGGGGACAATGCGCGGAATTCCCCCGAAAGCGGCTTCTCGTACGGAGATTCGGATCCGTCGTCGTACGATGTCGGCCAGCACGCAGGAACAGGACGCAGCACCCGAAACGACGTTTCCCCCGCGCCCACCTTCCGCGGGAACACGGCCGCCGAGGACGTCTGCGAGTAAAAGGCTCGCCAAGCCCTTGCCAAGGCGACGAACATCCGCTCCAGGAATTGGGCGAATTTGCCCAGTTGTAGGGACGTGGAATGGGTCACCGTCGTCGCTCGACGCTGAGCTGGGCGGATAGTGTGAGCGACCCGGTGCACCCGGCTCCCGGCCGTGAAAGGCCATCCAGGGGCCGCGCACCGTTTGTACGAGACCCGAGCGCCTACGAGGGGGAAGGCGCCGCGTGGCCCCGACGGAGGATTCAGACAACCGTGGACGCGCAAGGCCGTGGGCGGGCGGACGACATCGATCCCGCCGACCAGTGGGTACTCAATCCGGACACCGGCGAATACGAACTGCGACTGTCCCCTTCCGCACCGCAATCACCGGTGCCCGGACCCCGCAGCGCATCCTCCCCCACGCCAGGCCGCGCCGGGGGCCCGCCACGCCCCCGTAGGGCGAGCCCGCGCCCCCCCGCCGCCGACGCGGCCGACGGGCTCGACACCGACACCCCGGCCCGCACCCCCAGCCGTGACGTTCCGGCACCGCGCAGACGGCGGGGCGCGCCGGAGGAGCCGGTGCCCGGGCGGCGCGGCCGTCGGCCGGTGAAGAAGTCACGGGCGAAGAAGATCCTGATGTGGACCGGCGGCACCATGGCGTTCGTGGTGGTCGCCGCCGCGGGTGCCGGGTACCTCTACATCAAGCACCTCAACGACAACATCACCTCCGTCTCCGACGACGGCGCGAGCACCGGTGGCTTCAAGAAGGACGAGGCCATCAACATCCTGCTGATCGGCACCGACAAGCGCACCGGCGAGGGCAACGAGTCCTACGGCGACAAGGGCAGCGTCGGGCACGCCGACACCACGATCCTGCTGCACGTCTCCAAGGACCGCTCCAACGCGACCGCGCTGAGCATCCCGCGCGACCTGATCGTGGACGTCCCCGACTGCCCCACCGAGCAGGAGGACGGCTCCACCGAGGTGATCCCGGGCTCGCAGGGCGTCCGCTTCAACACCAGCCTGGGCCAGAGCGGCCGTACGCCGAGCTGCACCATGCGCACGGTGACCGAGCTGACCGGCATCACGCCGGACAACTTCATGGTCGCCGACTTCAACGCGGTCAAGACGCTGACGTCGGCGGTCGGCGGTGTCGAGGTGTGCCTGGCCAAGGACATCAACGACGAGAAGTCCCACCTCAACCTGCCCAAGGGCACGCACACCATCGAGGGCGACGACGCGCTGGCCTTCGTCCGCACCCGCTACTCGGTGGGCACCGGCGGCGACCTGAGCCGGATCGCGCTCCAGCAGCAGTTCCTGAGCGCGCTGATGCGCAAGCTGAAGTCCAACGACACCCTCACCAACCCGTCGAAGATGCTGAAGCTGGCCGAGGCGGGCACCGAGGCGCTGACCGTGGACTCCCAGCTGGACAGCATCGGCAAGCTGAAGGACCTCGGTCTCGAACTGGGCAAGCTCAACACCAAGAACCTGTCGTTCACCACGGTCCCGGTGGTCGACAACCCGGCCGAGACGGTGAAGGCGACGGTCGTCCTCAACGAGGCCAAGGCCCCCGCCGTCTTCGAGACCATCAAGAACGACATCTCCCTCACCGAGGTGAAGGCGAAGAAGAAGAAGGAGAAGGCCGCGGTGGCCGCCCGCCTCAAGGGCACCAAGTCGGCGGCGTCCGAGGTCCGGGTCCGGATCCTCAACGGCGGCGCGCCCTCCGGGTCCGCCCAGGAGACGCTGAACTGGCTCCAGCTCGAAGAGGGTGTCACGAAGTCCGAGAACGCGGGCAACGCGGACCAGAAGCTGAGCAAGACCACGCTGGAGTACGCGCCCGACCAGGCCGACCAGGCCCGCCGCCTCGCCGCCATCATGGGGCTGTCCGGCGCGGCGATGAAGCAGGGCGAGAGCGTGGAGAACTCCCAGGGCCTGCCGACGATGACGCTCACCCTGGGCGAGGACTTCAAGGGCGCGGGCGTCTCGCTCACCGCGCCGACGGCGACGAACGTGGACAAGTCGACGGCGGACAAGGTCGTCTGCGCCAGCTGACGCCGAGAGGTCCCGTCCACAGGACCACCGTTTCTGACAGACGGTGACCGGACGACCGCAAATTGAGGGGTAACCCAACGGGTCCCTCGTGCGTCTGACTTGACGCGGGACGGACCCGTGTCGGGTGCAGGGCCGGGAGGGGCAGGCGTTGGCGCGCAGCGTAGTGCGGGAGGACGGGGCTTCGGCGCCTTCGGCGGAGGACACCATGCCTCTCGCGGCGGAGGAGGCGGCGGAGACGGCGGAGCCCGCCACAGACCGCCGCGGCGGAGACGGTGGGAACGGCGGGGGCCACGGCCGTGGACGGCGGCGTGGCGGCCGGGGCCGCTCACGCGGCTGGCGGGTGCTGCGCTGGACGGCGGTCGTGGTCGCGGTGGCGGTGCTGGGCACCGCGGGTGCCGGGTACCTGTACTACCGGCACCTGAACGGCAACATCAGGCAGGACGACCTCAACCTCGGCGACAGCAAGGTGGCCGAGCCGACCCCGAACGCCGCCGGGCAGACCCCGCTGAACATCCTGCTCATCGGCTCCGACGCCCGGGACACCGAGGCGAACCAGAAACTCGGCGGCGCCCGGGAGACGTTCGGCTCGACGCCGCTCGCGGACGTCCAGATGCTGCTGCACCTGTCCGCGGACCGGTCCAACATGTCGGTGGTGAGTATGCCGCGCGACACACTCCTGCAGATACCGAAGTGCACCGACCCCGACGACGGCCAGGTCTACCCGGCCAGCGTCGGACGGGCGATGACCAACGAGAGCCTCGGCCACGGCGGGCCGGGCTGCACCGTCGCCACCTGGCAGGAGCTGACCGGCATCCACATCGACCACTTCGTCATGGTCGACTTCGCGGGCGTCGTGTCGATGGCGGACGCCGTCGGCGGGGTGCCGGTGTGCGTGGACGCCAACATCCACTCCCGGGACAGCAAGGGCCACGGCTCCGGGCTGCGGCTGTCGAAGGGCACGCACCCCGTCAAGGGCGAGCAGGCCCTCCAGTGGCTGCGCACCCGGTACGGCTTCGAGGACGGCAGCGACCTCGCCCGCGCCAAGGCCCAGCACATGTACATGTCCTCGATGGTGCGGGTGCTGCGCGAGAACGCCACCCTGAGCAGCCCCAACAAGCTGCGCAGGCTCGCCGAGGAGGCCACCAGGGCACTCACCGTCGACCCGGGCCTGGACACCGTGAAGAAGCTCTACGACCTCAGCAACGAGCTGCGGACGGTGGAGCCGGAGCGGATCACCATGACGACGATGCCGAACCGCTACGTCGGCAGCCGGGTGGAGCCGACGGAGGACGCCGAGCAGCTGTTCCGGCTGGTCCGCGAGGACATCGCCCTGGACGGCAAGGACGCCAGGAAGAAGCCGGAGAAGGACGAGGTCTCCGACGACCCGGCCGCGCCGGACGCCGAGATCGCCGTCCGGGTGCAGAACGGCACCCGCACCGACACCCTCGCCGCCGCCGGCGGGCGGGCGACCGGCGTGGCCGGGCAACTGGTCGAGCAGGGCTTCACCGGTGCCGTGGCGGACGGGTCCACCGTCCTGAGCGAGGAGACCACCGTCGTCCGCTACCCGAGCGCGGACCTGGAGGGCGACGCGCAGGCGGTGGCCAAGTCGCTGGGGATCCCGCTGAGCGCGGTGAAGCGGTCCACGGAGGTCTCCGGGGTCACGCTCGTCGTCGGCGCCGACTGGCGCGAGGACACGCCGTACGAGGCACCCGAGCGGGACGACACGACGCCCGACACGGCCGACGTGCTGAACGGCGCCGACGACACGGCCTGTATGCACGTGGACCCGGACTACAGCTGGTGAGGGCGTAGACCGGGTCCCCGGGTCGGCTTCGGCTCAGCTCAGCTCAGCTCTGCGGTGTCCGCGCCGCGCACCGCGGGGCGGCGGCTGGCGATGACCTTCCTGGCCAGCGACTTCGGACTGGTCAGGAAGCCCCAGCCCCACGACATGTGCATGGTCGCCAGAGCGACGGGGATCCGGAGCCGCGCCTTCCACGGCAGCCCCTTGCCCGCCGGAACGGACCCGGCGACGATCGCCGCGAGGTAGCCGCCGGGCACCAGGAGGCCCCAGGGCGTCAGCAGCGCGCCCACCACCACGCCCGCGGCTATCGCGCACACCGCGACGGGCGGGGCGAGGTAGCGCAGGTTGATCGAGCCGGAGTGGTAGCGGGCGACGACGTGCCGCCAGCGGCCGTAGTCCTTGTACTGCCTGGCCAGCGCCCGCACGCTCGGCCGCGGCCGGTACGACACCCGCAGCTCGGGCGAGAACCAGATCAGCCCGCCCGCCTCACGGATCCGGAAGTTCAGCTCCCAGTCCTGGGCGCGGATGAACTCCTCGTTGTACCCGCCCTGCCGCTCCAGGGCCTCGCGGCGGAAGACGCCGAGGTACACCGTCTCCGCCGGGCCCGCCTGCCCGCCGGTGTGGAAGGCGGCGTTGCCGACGCCGATCCTCGACGTCATCGCGGCGGCGACGGCGTGCTCCCAGTCGTTCTCGCCCTCGGCGTGCATGATGCCGCCGACGTTCTGCGCGCCGGTCTCCTCCAGGAGGCGTACGGCGGTGGCGATGTAGTCGGCCGAGAGGATGCCGTGCCCGTCGACGCGGACGACCACCGGGTGCCGCGACGCCTTGATCGCGGCGTTCAGCGCGGCGGGGGTGCGGCCGGTCGGGTTGGGGACGGTGTGGACGCGCGGGTCCTCCCGGACCAGCTCGGCGGCGATCTCGTCCGTACGGTCCGTGGACGGACCGAGGGCGATCACGACCTCCATCTCCCCGTCGTACTCCTGGGCGAGGATCGCTCGGACGGCGCCGCGCAGATGCCGCTCCTCGTTGAGGACGGGCATGATGACGGACACGGGCGGAAGCTGCACGTCGGACTTGGCGTTCATAAGGGCCTCACGTTACCGCGAACGGGGGACGCCGGTGCGCGCCGCGGGGGTGGTAAGCCGGGCAGCCGATCGTATGGGCCTACGGTGCTCACGGATCTCCCTTCCGCACACCTGGGTGGTCCCCACGCACGGCCCGAGCGCCGCCCCGGCCCCCGGCCCCGGCGCCCGCCCCGGAGGTGTCCCCCATGCCCCGCACCACCCCGCCCCGGTCCCCCGCCCGACCGCCGCGCCGCCCGCAGCCACGCCGCGCGGGACGGCCCCCCGTACGGAAGAGGCGTCCGCGCTGGGCCATGCGGGCGGTGACGACGCTGTCGGTGGTGGTGCTGGCGGCGGCGGGCATCGGGCACGCGGTCCTGACGGGCCTCGAGTCGGACATCGCGCGCGTGGACGCCTTCCGCGACATGAAGAACCGCCCGCGCGCCGGGCACGGCATGAACGTCCTGCTGGTCGGCACCGACGGCCGGGACAGGATCTCGGAGCGGGAACGGCGCAAGTACCGGCTGGGCGGGGCGCCCTGCCACTGCACCGACACGATCATGATCGTGCACATCTCCGCGGACCGGGAGCGGGCCAGCGTCGTCAGCCTCCCGCGCGACTCCTACGCCGAGCTTCCCGCCCACACCGACGCCACCACCGGCGAACGGCACCGCCCGCACCCGGTCAAGCTGAACGCGGCGTACGCGGAGGGCGGCCCGCAGCTGACCGTGCGGACGGTGGAGCAGATGACGCGCGTGAAGATCGACCACTACCTGGAGGTCGACTTCATCAGCTTCATGAAGACGGTGGACGTGCTGGGCGGGGTGCGGCTGTGCACCCCCAAGCCCCTCAAGGACTCCTACACCGGCCTCGACCTGCCCGCCGGGACGCACGACATGAACGGCGGCCAGGCCCTCCAGTACGTCCGCGCCCGCCATGTCGACGGCGCCTCCGACCTGGGGAGGATGGAACGGCAGCAGCGGTTCCTCGCCGCGCTGGTGGACCGGGCGACGTCCTCCGGGGTCCTGCTCAACCCGATGAAGTTCCGGGACGTGACCCGCGCGGTGCTGGGCTCGGTCCGCGCGGACAAGGGCTTCGGCACGGACGAACTGCTGGCCCTGGGCCGCGCGATGCGGAACTTCTCCCCGTCCTCCTCGGAGTTCACCACCGTCCCCATCGGGCAGATGGGGTACGCCGTGAAGGGCATCGGCTCGACGCTGAAGTGGGACCCGGTGAAGGCGGGCCGCCTCTTCCGCGCCCTGCGCGAGGACCGCCCGCTCTCCTCCCAGCGGCCGAGGACGTCGTCGGTGCCGAAGGTGGAGGTGCCGCCCCGGGACATCCGCGTCCAGGTGGAGAACGGCACCGTGACCGCCGGACTCGGCAAGCGCGTCGACACCGCGCTCGCGGCGGCCGGTTTCCGTACGACCGGGATGCCGGTGAACGCCGACGACACCGCCGTGACCCGCACGGTCGTCGCCTACGACCCCCGCTGGGACCGCTCCGCCAAGTCCCTCGCGGCGGCCCTGCCGGGCAGCGAGCTGCGCGCGGTGCGCGGGCAGGGGGCGACGCTGAAGGTGATCGTGGGGAGGGACTTCCGGGAGGTCCGGAAGGTACGGGCGCGGGAGCGCCCCGCGGAGGGCGAGGCGAGGGTGGTCCGGGGCGACGAGGTGAAGTGCTCCTGAAGATCACCTGACCGCGGGCTGGCTCAGTCCTCGATCCCCTCGGCGGCCCGCTGGGCCCGCAGTTCCATGATCGCGCGGCGCCGGGCCAGCCGGTGGGTGCGGCGGATCTGGGCCTCCTGGAAGCGGCGCTTGTCCCGCTCGGTCTCCGGCAGCACGGGCGGCACGCGGCGGGGCTTGCCGTCGGCGTCGACGGCGGCGAAGACGAGGTAGGCGGAGCCGACCTGGGTGGGCGGCGCGGACTCGTTCCACCGCTCGGCCAGGACCCGCACGCCGACCTCCATGGACGTCCGTCCGACCCAGTTGACCTGGGCCTTCACATGGACGAGGTCACCGACGCGGACGGGTTCGAGGAACGCCATCTCGTCCATGGACGCGGTGACGGCGGGACCGCCGCTGTGCCGCCCGGCGACGGCCCCGGCGGCGTCGTCGACGAGCTTCATGATCACACCGCCGTGCACGGTGCCCAGGAGGTTGGTGTCGCCCTGGGTCATGATGTGGCTGAGCGTGGTCCGCGAGGCGGAGGTGGGCTTCCCGGGGAGTTCCGCGGCGGCGGGAACGTCGGCTATGTCCGGGGTGCCCGGGGTCTCCGGCTCCGGGGCGCTGGCCTGGTCTGTCATGGCCTCCACCTTATGCGGAAGCGGCAGCGGGGCGATTTGTGTCAGCTTCGCAACAGCGGCGCCCCTATTTCTCGTCATCCCTTGTAAGGACCACAGCAGCGACCGGCACACTGGGCGCATGAACGATTGGCCCCAGGGGTGGTCCGACGACAACCGCGGCACCCGGTACGGACGCGGCAGCTCCGGCGCGCAGCCGGAGAGCGCCCGCGTGATGCGCCAGGTGCGGCGCGGTCCCTCGGCGCCCCCCGGGGGCCCTCCGGGCGGTGTCCCGCAGCAGCCGTCGTACGTGAACGGCGGCCAGGGGGACGCCGGCGGGTATGACGGCTACGACAGCGGGTACAACACCGGCCAGGTGTACGGCGCCCCGGGCGGCCGGGGTCCGGGCGACGCGAGCGGGGGCGGAGGCGGGGGCGCCATGGGGGAGCCACGTCCCGCGCCGGACTGGCGCCGCCGCATCAAGATCACGTCGATCACGGTGGTGACCGTCCTCCTGGCCACCACCGTCGGCACCTACTTCTGGGCCGACTCCAAGCTCAACCGCGAGGTCGACCTGTCCAAGGTGATCGACCGGCCGGAGGCGGGTGAGGGCACCAACTACCTGATCGTCGGCTCCGACAGCCGCGAGGGCATGTCCGCCGAGGACAAGAAGGAACTGCACACCGGGTCCGCCGAGGGCAAGCGCACGGACTCGATGATGATCCTGCACACCGGCGACAACGGCTCCACCCTCGTCTCCCTCCCCCGCGACTCCGACGTGGAGATACCGACCTTCAAGGGCTCCGAGTCCGGCAAGACCTACCAGGGCACCGGACGGCACACGAAGCTGAACGCCGCGTACGCGGAGGACGGCCCGGAACTCCTCGTCCGCACCGTCGAGTTCAACACCGGCCTGCGGATCGACCACTACGTGGAGATCGGCTTCGCGGGCTTCGCGAACATCGTGGACGCGGTCGGTGGCGTCGAGATCGACATCCCGCAGGACATCAAGGACACCAAGTCCGGCGCGAACCTGAAGAAGGGCAAGCAGACCCTGAACGGCGAGGAGGCCCTGGCCTTCGTCCGTACCCGGTACGCGCTGGCCGGATCCGACCTGGACCGCACCAAGAACCAGCAGAAGTTCCTCTCCGCCCTGGCCAACCAGGTCGCCACGCCCGGCACGGTCCTGAACCCCTTCAAGCTCTACCCGACCATGGGCGCGGGCCTGGACTCCCTCATCGTCGACAAGGACATGGGCCTGTTCGACCTGGCCTCGATGTTCTGGGCGATGAAGGGCGTCAGCGGCGGCGACGGCACCTCCATGAACATGCCGATCTCCGGCTCGACCGGCGGCAACCTCGTCTGGGACAAGGCGAAGGTGAAGACGCTGGTGGAGCAGTTGAAGAACGACGAGAAGGTCACGGTGTCGAGTGACTGACGACGTCCCGTTCGACGCCGTGCTCTGCGACGTCGACAACGTCATCCGCTTCTACGACCCCACGGAGCTGCTCGCCCGCGAACGTGCCCTCGGCCTCACCGAGGGCACGACGACGAAGGTCGCCTTCGCCCCCGAGAACGACCTCCCCCTGCTCCTCGGCCGGATCACGCAGGAGGAGTGGGCGGAGTCGGTGGCGGAGGCCCTGACCGGCCTGGTCCCCGCCGACCAGGCCCTCGACCTGGCCCGCACCCTGGCCCACCTGCCCTTCCACGCCGACGAGACGGTGGTCGCGCTGCTCCGCGCGGCCCGCGCACACGTCCCGCTGGTCCTGCTCACCAACGCCACCCTCCAACTGGAGGAGGACCTGGCCTCCCTCGGCCTGACCGACCTCGCCGACCACGTGGTGAGCAGCGCCCGCGTGGGCCTGGCCAAGCCCGACGCCCGGATCTTCGCACTGGCGGCGGAACGGGCGGGTGCGCGGCCGGAGCGGTGCCTGTTCGTGGACGACACGCGGGAGAACGTGGAGGCGGCGGTGGGGCTGGGGATGCGGGGGGTGCGCTTCCGCACACCGGAGGACTTGCGGCGGGCGCTGGCCCCGGTCCTCCGACCGTAGACCGACGACCGGTCCGTCATCCACGGCCTCCCACCTCGAACCAGAGCAGTTTCCCCGCCGACCACCCAAGGACCCCGTCCTCCCCCAGCGACCAGCCACCCCAGGAGTCGGCACACTCCCGCACGAGCCGCAGCCCACGCCCGCTCTCGGCGCCGAGCGGCGCGGGGCCACGGAGCGGCGCGGGGACGTGCGGGTGACTGTCCCAGACCCCGACGCGCAACCGCCCGTCCGGGAGGGCGGTGAGCCGGAGGGAGGCGGGCCCGTCGGTGTGCAGGTAGGTGTTGGTGACGAGTTCGGTAGCCAACAGCTCCACGGTGTCGAGGAGTTCCCCTCTCCCGTGCCCGGTGAGCGCGCCCCGCACGGTCATCCGTGCGACCCGTGCGGCGCGGGGGTCATGGGGGAGGCGAAGGGCGTACGTCCAGGTGTCGGGCGGGGATACGGTGTCCATGAAGGGCTCCTGCGGTGAGAGGACTTGGCGTGCTGCCCGATCCGTCCGTGCGGTGGCAGTGCCGCGCGTGGGCAGGCTGGCGCGGTGCGCTTCCGGCTTACCGGTCGGCGCGAGCGGCTCGGGTCTCACCGTAGACTCCACTCACTGAACGTTTTGCATAGATGAGCAAAACCTTCAGCAACTCCCTTCTTGTGAGGGACTTCTACGCCAGGTGTACGAACGGAGTGAGGACATGCCCCCCAGGCCCATCCCCACGGCACGCCGACTCCGTATCGGTATAGAGCTCCGCCGGCTCCGGGAGCGGGCGGGCATGACCGCCGCCGAGGCCGCCCAGGCCCTGGGCACGACTCCGAGCCAGCTCAGCAACATCGAGGCCAACCGCTTCGGCGTCAGCGCGGACCGCGTACACGCGCTCGCCCACATCTACGGCTGCGCCGACCAGGCCCTGGTCGACGCCCTCGCCACCATGGCCGCCGACCGAACGCGCGGCTGGTGGGAGGAGTACCGCGACAACCTGCCAGCCCGTCTTCTGGACCTGGCCGAGTTGGAACACCACGCCTCGGCCCTGCGCGTGACTCAGGTCATCAACATCCCCGGCCTGCTCCAGACCCCGGAACACGCCCGTGCACTGTTCCGCCAGGCGGTTCCCCCCTTGCGTCCCCATGAGATCGAGTACCGCATCTCCCACCGCATCAAGCGTCAGGCCATCCTGCACCGCGAGCAGCCACCGCCATACACGGCGATCGTCCACGAGGCCGCCCTGCGGATGCAGTTCGGGGGACGTGAGGTGACCAAGGCGCAGTTGCGTCACCTCGCGGAGATGAGCGAGCACCCAGCCGTCACGCTCCGTGTCATCCCCTTCGACGGCACCGCGTTTCCCACCACTGGTCACGCTGTGGACTACTTCCACGGCCCGGTACCCACCCTCGACACCGTGGAGGTGGACACGGCGCATGGCGGCACACTCGTCGACGCGGCAGGACAGCTCGAAAAGTACCGGCTTGTGCTGGACCGGATGGAGTCCGTGACCCTGGAGCCAACCGCGTCCCTCGACCTCATCCACCAGATCGCCCAGTTCACTTGAGGAACGAACCATGTCTGAACCGACCTGGCAGAAGTCGACCCACAGTGAAGAGGGCTCGGCCTGTGTCGAGATATCACCCACGCCCACCACCATCCACATCCGCGACTCCAAGAACCCGACCGGCCCCCGCCTCGCCGCCTCACCCGCCGCGTGGTCGGAGTTCGTCGGGTACGCGGCGGAGAGCAGTCACTGAGCAGGAGCGCGCACGAACGAGGAGCAGGGCCCGCCCCGGTGCTACGCGGTCGAGGCCCCAGTCACGGGGAACAGCGAGCCACATTGGGACCATCCCCGCAGGTGCGGGGAGCACCTCTGCAAGCAGGCCGCGTCCCACTCGTACACGGGACCATCCCCGCGGGTGCGGGGAGCACGTCTGCGCGTCCGTGCCTCCGCGTTGGTGGCCGGGACCATCCCCGCGGGTGCGGGGAGCACACGCTGGGGCAGATGATGCTGCCCGCGCTGCGGGGACCATCCCCGCGGGTGCGGGGAGCACCGCTGAAGGCAGGCCGCGTCCCACTCGTAGGCGGGACCATCCCCGCGGGTGCGGGGAGCACCCCTGATAGGAGGGTGTAGCGATCTCGATGATGGGACCATCCCCGCGGGTGCGGGGAGCACCGCTGGAGGCAGGCCGCGTCCCACTCGTAGGCGGGACCATCCCCGCGGGTGCGGGGAGCACCAGTAGTCCTCGTACTCGCACTGCTCGCACTCGGGACCATCCCCGCGGGTGCGGGGAGCACGACCGGCCCCGCGGATGTGGGGGCCATGGTCCGGGACCATCCCCGCGGGTGCGGGGAGCACGTGTCGTACACCACGACCTCAGTCGACCACTGGGGACCATCCCCGCGGGTGCGGGGAGCACGTGACGCCGGGGTCGTCGGCTGCGGTCTCCGGGGGACCATCCCCGCGGGTGCGGGGAGCACGCCGCCATATCCCACGCCCAAGCCCTCGGCCTGGGACCATCCCCGCGGGTGCGGGGAGCACGCTTCGTGAGCTGGGCTTTTAGTGGGGCTGGGGGTGGTTTTTCGGTACTTTTGTTGAGTCCGGCATATCGAGCATTGAGGACTTGTTGGGCATTAGCCTCTTCCGAAGCGTCGGCGTTTGGCGGCTCTGCTCCAGCCTGACGGTGGGTCCGCTCGGGGAGCGGGGGCGGTTGGTGCTGGGCGGTGGATCAAGGTGACGCCCTCGTGGTCGGTGGGGTGCCAGGAGTGGTCGTGGGTGCGGAAGGTGAAGCCTTGTTCGTTGTTCGTGGTGTGGGCCAGTAGCGCGCGGCCCTGGCCTGCGTACTGCTGGACCTCTTCCCACAGGGCGTCGCGGACTCGGGCCGAGGGGTTGCCCACGAACACGCCTGCGGAGATCTCCAGGAGCCAGCGGGTAAGGAAGCCGCGTAGTCCGGCGGGGCAGTTGGTGAGGACGATGACGGTCACCAGGGATCGGCTCCGTAGTCCTCGGGGCCGTCGTGATTGACGCCGGAGGCTATCTGGTGGCCGTGGTCGCCTTGGAGGGTGACCACGTCGCGGTCGTCGGCTAGGTCGGAGGCTGCGGGCGCCTCCGGCAGCAGGAGGTGCTTGATGTCGTCGACGCACCGGTTCAGGAGGGAGGTTTCGTTGATGCGGTCCCGTAGTGCGCGACGGGTGCGGGAACCGACGTCCTCCTCGTCCTGTGCGGCCACGTCGAAGGCGAGTGGGATGCCGATCTCCGTCTTGTAGAGGTCGGCGACGTCCAGGACGAAGGACAGTTCGTGGCCGGAGTGGACGAAGCCGAGAGCGGGGCTGCAACCCAGGGAGGTGACCACGGCGTGCGCGATGCCGTACATGCACTGGGCGGCGGCCGTGATGGCCTGGTTGACGGCGTCGCCGCTGGTGAAGTCGCCTGGAACGTAGCGGCGGCCCTTCCAGGGGATGCCGGTCCGGGCGGCCTGGGCGCGGTAGCAGTCCTTGACCCGTCTGCCCTCCCGGCCGAGGAGTTCCTGACGGGTGAGGCCGGTCGGGTCCTCGTCCGGGAAGCGGAGCCGGTACATGGCGCGGGCCACGGCGAGACGGCTGCGCGGGTTGGCCCACTGCCGGGCCTGGGCTTCCATGAGGGCGGACGAGCGGCTGAGGGCGCGGCCGGACGCGTAGTAGCGCACGCCCTGTTCGCCGACCCAGCAGACCGCGGCACCGGTCTCGCCGAGCACGCTCATGGCCTGGTGGGTGACGCGTGTTCCGGGGCCGAGGAGGAGGGTGCCGATGGTCGCGGAGGGGATGTGGGTGGTGCCTTCCGCGTCTTGGGCCGTGATGGCGTTGGCATCGCGGTGGACCGTGCAGCGTTCCAGGTAGACGAAGGAGAGGCGTTCGTCGGTGCGGGTGAGCTGCCGGGGAGTCAGCGCCGGGCGCCGGGAAACGGTGCTCATGACGTTGGCCGCCCCGACGGGGTGACGGGTGCCAGGGTGAGCAGGCCGCAGCCGTAGGCTCGGGCTCGGCCGACGCCCTGGGTGAGCGTGCGGCGCAGGGCGTCGGGGTCGGTGACCTCCAGCCGTCCCTCGAAGGCGACGGTGACGACGGTGACCGGCTTGCCCCGGCGGCTGCTGCCGGAGTCGCGTGACTTGTCGAAGGAGAGGGTCCGGGTGTCCCGTACGGCCAGCTCGTAGCGGTCGCCGGGGTGGGGACGCTTGTGGTGGGTGGTGCCCTCGGGCAGGAGGCGCCGGTCGGCTGGTTTCTCGCAAACGCCGAAGCCGAGGCGCTTCTGGCGGTCCTCGTCCAGCAGCCAGCCCATCTGGTGGGCGGGCGTCAGGTGGGCGGTGAGTTTGCGGGGCTCGCCCTCCTTGCGGCGGATGGTGTGCACGGGGTTCGCGGTCAGGCGGAACGCCCAGCGGTCGCCTGCGGTGAGGCGGTTGAGGAACGGGGTGTACGGGCGGGACTGCCAGCCGGGGTTGTCGGGGTCGGCGACGGCGGGCCATCCGGCCTGCTCGACCAGGTGCGTCAGGTCGGAGCGGTCGGGGCTGACGACGTACAGCAGCACCTCGGCGCGGGCCCGGTGGTCCAGACGCCACAGCACGCGTGGCGCGTCGGGTGCCGGTGTGTTGGAGGGCAGGAGGTGCGGGAACGACGACATGACGGCCGCGTGCATGGCCTGGGGCGAGGACAGCAGGCGGCGGGCGGCGGGCCGGGCCGTGTTGACGCGGAAGCGGGAGATGAACATCAGGCGCTCTCACCCTCCGAGGCATCCAGGGTACCCGGGGTACCCGGGGTACTGAGGCCGCCCGGGTCGTCCACGGCGTCCGGGGCGTCCGGGGCGTCCGGGGCGTCCGGGGCGTCCGGGGCGTCCGGGGCGTCCGGGGCGTCCGGGGCGTCCACGGCGTCGAATGCTTCCAGGGCTTCCAGGGCGGCGAACGGGTCGTGGGCGGCCTCCCACGGGCTGCCGCCGCCCGACGGGACCGGTGTCGGTACGGCGGCGGTGACGACGGTGCGTGGCGCGTGCCTGCGGTGCGCGGCGTCGAAGCTGACCGGCTGGTCGCGCAGGACGTCCGCCACGTCGGCGGGTTCGTCGGCGGCGGTCTCGCGCAGCACGGTCAGGGTGCGCGGGGACGGGTGGCGCCTGCGATACCAGGTGGACGCCTGCCACGGCAAGGTGGTCAGGACGTCCTCGACGTGGGCGTTCCCGTACAGTCCGAGGTCCACCGGTTCGGTGGGCGGGCAGGAGCGTCGGCCCAGGTAGGGCGGGTACACCGGGGCGCGCAGGGCGTCGCGCAACCCGGTGAGCAGGGCGTGGTCGCCTTCCAGCGCGGCGACGAACACGGCGTCGGCGAGGTAGAACCGCTCGGACAGCGGCATGGACGCGCCGATGACGCCGTGGTGGGCGGTGTGGAAGTCCCTTACGCGGGAGCCCGGTTGGTCGATGCGGACCCCGAACCGGAGTCCCGCCACCGGGGTGAGACGTGTGTCGTCGCCGCGTTCGATGCCGGCCGCCGCGGCGAGCAGGCCGACGACTCCGCTCTTGGTCGGTGCCGATTCGGTGGTGCGGCGGGTGAAGCGGGAGGACACTCCCCAGGACTGCAGGGGCCCCGCCAGGCGGATCGCGAGCACGCCGGTGCCGCCGCTCATACGGGCTTCTCCAGGCGTTCGGCGACGGCCTGGCCGACGGCGGCGGCGAGCCCGGGCAGCGTGTCGGTCTCGGTGCCGAGTTCGGCGAGCTTCCGCGTGGCGGGGCCGACGCGCAGGACCCAGGTGAGTGTGGTCCCGGGGTCGCCGTAGGCGCGCTCGACGTCGGCGGCGTAGGTGGCGAGCCGGTCGGCGGCCTCGCGCAGGTGCCCGCCGCCGTCGCCGCGGACCGGGTCCTCGAACGCGGCGACGTAGCTGATCGGCCGGGTGGTGCGGAGCCTGACGACGACGGCGTCCGGCTCGGTGTGGTGACCGAAGGTGTTGATCTTCCCGGTGGGGAGGGACTCGACGAACGCCCGCACGAACGCCTCGACGGCGCGGCGTACCGGCTCGGTGCGCGGTTCTTCCTCGCGCAGGCCCTGGCCGAGGTTGGCGGCGAGCTGGTGCACGCCGAGGGCCGCGTAGCGGTAGAGGGTCGCGGAGTTGAAGTCGACGGTGCCGATCATCCCGGCACCGGTCTCCTCGTCGGTGTTCTCGTCGTCCACGGCGGTGTAGTAGTCGGACTCGTTGTCGACGCGGTGGACGCTGAGGGCGTGCGCGACCTGTACGGCGGCGTCGACGTTGATGTCGGCGACGTTGGCGACCATCCGGCCGAACAGGGCGATGTCCACGGAGTGCCGGGTGTCCGCGAGTTCCTTGGCGCGTGCCTTGTTCTCCCTCACCTTCAGGAACGCCGTGATGTCGGCGGCCCCTTCGAGGGCGAGGCGGGCCAGGCCGTCGAGCTGGCGGGAGCTGAGGAAGACCAGGTACTTGCTCTCGGGTGCGGGGGCGGGGCCGCCGTCCTTCTTCGCCTGCTCGGCCTTCCGCTTGGGAACCTCGGTCTTGAAGCCCACGGCCTTGACCGTCTCGTCGGCGAGCTGCCACGCCGTCTCCCGTTCGAGGGAGGTGTCTAGTCCGGTGATCCGGTCGGCGAGCAGTTCGACGATCTTCTTGGTCCGTACGCCCAGTTCGGCGGGGTCCAGGAGGTGCTCGTCGCCGAAGTAGATGCGGATGGCCCGCTTCCATGCCTGGCTGGAGACCCGGGCGCGGGTGACCCCGCCGTAGACGGCCGTCTTGGGCGCGCCCGTGTCGTCCCGGTTGAGGTTGCTCGGCGGGACGGTCTGGAGGGCGTGCACGTCCAGGAAGATGCGGTTCACGAGGCGTCCTTGTCGGTGTCCTGGGTGGTGGTGTCGTCGGGGGCCGCCGACCTGGGTCGTCGCTGCTCGTGGAAGGAGCGGCCCCAGCGGCGGCGGACGGCGGCGGGACCGTCGGGCCACTGCCAGACGTAGAGCTGGCCCGCGAGGAGGGCGTAGTCGAGCGGGATGTCCTCGCGGCGCAGCAGGGCGACGATGTCGCGCAGCCGTTGGGCGAGGATGACGAGGTCGGGGGCGGTGCCCGCGCGGACCAGCCGCTTGCGGGCGGGTTCGTCGACGGCGTCGGCGGGCATCAGGCGCCGTACCGCCGCGCCGAGACCGCCCGGCTGTTCCCGGGTGTGCCGCCGGTGCATGGGGGTGCCGCGGGACTGCTGGTGGAACGCCCACAGGGTGAGGGCCGCGTGCAGCGCGTTCTCCGCGCTTACCAGCTCCTGCTCACTGAGTGGTCGTGTGCCCGGGGCCGGGGCGTGTAGCGGATCGGTGTTGATCAGGCTCCACAGGTCGGGCAGCTCGCCTGCCTCACGGCCCGCGCCGCGGCGCAGCCGGGCGAGGGCGGCGACCTCCGGGGAACGGTCCTTGAGGTAGCCGTCCTGCCAGGGGCGGATGTGCGCGGCGGCGAGGTCCGCGACCTGCTCCTGAACCGAGGGAGGTGTGGTCGTGGTGGTCCCGCTGGTGAGACCGGTGGTTGTGTTGGTTGCGCCGGTTGCGCCGGTTGCGCCGGTTGCGCTAGTCGCGGTGGTTCGGGTGGTCATACGCGCACCTCTGGAGCGGTCGCGGGGTGATCGGTTTCCGGCGGGGTGTTGGAGCCCGGTCCGGGTGGACCGGGCTCGCCCGGCTGGGGCGGATCCTCGTCCGCCGGAGCGGCCGACCGGTGGCCGGAGTGGAGGGAGCGGGGCGCGGAGTCGGCGTCGCCGGGGTCCCCCAGCGCCCTGGCCAGCCCCCTCCGGAACCACACGTCGGCCAGGCCCGCGTTCAGCCAGTGGGTGGCGCCCTTGGCGTCGGTGTGGGTCCGCCCCTCCCAGGCCGCGTCGCCCGCGGCGGCGACGAGGCGGTCGCCGAGCCGCCCCACCGTCTGCCGTACCTGCCGCTGCCACGCGTACCGGTGCTCGAAGGGATCGGGAGCCTCCACCATGGCGGACAGCCAACCCCGGTACGGCTGGTCCAGCGCGTCGAACCCCTCGGCACGGGCCGCGGACTTCGGCCCCTCCTGTTCCGTTCCGGTGGCTCGGGCCAGGTCGGCCGCGAGGTCGCCCAGGGCCCGCACCGCCCGGTCGGCCTCCTCGGCTGCGGCGATGGCCTGCTGGGCGTAGGTGGGGTCCTGCTCGTGCAGCAGGACGACCGGCATCGGCAGGCGGTCGTCGACGACCTCGTCGATCACGGACTGCTGGGTTCCGTAGGCGACGCCCACCACCCGTGCCCGGACGAGGAAGCGGCGGCCGAGATGGCCCTCGGTCACCAGCCGGGCGATCCACTCCAGGATCCGGGGCCGCAGACGGGCGGGCCCCTCGGCGCCGCCGGCGTCCTCCAGCCGGTCAGCGAGGAGCGAGTCGATACCCCGCCAGGCGGAGCGGGCCGGGTCATGTTCGAGGGGGAGATAGACGGGTGACTGACCCAGTTTCCTCTCCTGCGCGGGGCTGCGCCGCCACGGCGTCATCGGCTCGCGGCCGTGCATGTTGCGGAAGGCGAGCGGATCGCCGTAGCCGAGGACGACACCGTGGACGCCGTCCGTGTCGTAGTGCAGGCGCACCCGGCGCGACTGCCAGGTGTAAAGGTCACGGAGACCGCTCGCCGACCGCCCCTCGGAACCCGGCCCACAGGGCTCACGGCGCCACGCGGGCTGGTCGTCGGAGGGGAAGTCGAGCCCTACGGTGTCCGCAGCCACCAGGTTGAGGAGCAGGGTCTCGCGCAGCGTGTTCCCCTCCACAAGGACGCCGCCGAGCCCGCCCGCCCAGCCCGTGCCGAGCGGGTACACCTTCCCGCCCTTGACCCGGTCGTCACCGACCATGCCGGTCTTGATGCCGGAGGTGTCGTAGGCGTGGACGTGGACGACCCAGCGAGCGGCCTCGGCGAAGGTCAGCCGTCCCACGTCCGGCACCCGCGCGCTGAAGAACGGCTCCCCGGCGGGCACGTCGGCCACGATGCGGTTGAGGGAGAACACCTCGCCCCTCGCCGTGCGGAGCCCAGCGGTCTGGAGGAACGGCGTGACCGGGTGGAGCAGGTCGAACCGGGCACGGTGCTGCTCCAGGTACGCCGGGACGGGAGCGAAACAGCCGCGGTCCTCCCACAGTTCCGCCCACTTCTCGATGTCGCCGGGACCGTCCAGGGCGTCGTGTGCGACGGCCAGGAGGAGACGGACCAGGGCGAACTCCTGCGTGGCCAGATCGCCCACGAGTCGTCGTACGTCATCGGCCTGCGCGAAGACCTCGCTGAGCGACAACTCGTCCTGAGAACCGTCCCGCCGCAGCACCTGGATCCAGGGGCGGGTGGTCAGGTCGAAGGACAGCACCTCGTCCACCCCGGCGCCCGGGGGTTCAGTCGTCCGCGTCACGGGTCACCTCAAGGCCGTCGTTCGGGCTGTAGCGGAGTGTGAAGCCTGCCAGGTGGGTCTGACAGTTCTCGTCGAGAGCGAGGATCAGCTGGTCGGACAGCCAAAGGCTGTCCTTTCCCTGCCACTTGGGCACATACAGGCGCTCCAGTTCCTCGATGGCCTGGTCCATGGTCTCCCCGGAGAACTGCAAAGGGAGCCGCAGTCCGCAGCTCGCGGCCGTGCGGGCCGCGAACCGCGTCGGCGTCGCGTCCTGCGGGAGTTCGAGACCCGCGCGCTGTCGCCCCCTGCCGTCCGGCGTGAGCCACGGCAGGGTGCCGAGGCTTCCGTCGCCGCGCCGCTGTACGACGACGACCTCCAGGCCGTCCCGGCTGTCCCGGACCTGGGCGCGCCCGGCGGGGGTGTCGTCGGTGTCTCCCACTCCGGCGGCGACCCAGCCGAACAGCGGCCGTCCCGGTGCGCCGACCTCTCCCAGGCGGAACACGGCGGCGCGCTCGGCCTGGTCGTCGCGGTGGCGCTCGAACTGCTCGCGGGCCTCCTTGATCGCGTCCTGCCAGTGGTCCGGCCCGACCGGGCTTTCGCCGTACGCGCTCTGCACGAGGGGGCTGATGTCCACCGGGAGTCGCAGCGGCCTCCGGGACCCGTCGTCGAGGTGAGGGAGCAGCACCGCGGCCGACCGCAGCAGGGTGTACCGCCCGTACACGGCGACCGACCCCCGCACCGGGACGGGTACCTCCGCCGTCCAGTCGGCTCCGGTCACCAGGCAGCGCGCGGTCCGCAGCCGCGGCGGCCGGGGTCGCTTCCCCTGTTTCTGACCGCGGGGGTGGCGGTGCAGGCGT
The DNA here is from genome assembly GCF_040635175.1 of Streptomyces sp. NPDC006997. Lineage (NCBI taxonomy): Bacteria > Bacillati > Actinomycetota > Actinomycetes > Kitasatosporales > Streptomycetaceae > Streptomyces > Streptomyces sp. NPDC006997. The sequence continues at coordinate 189,601 of NZ_JBEYHH010000008.1, read as the reverse complement.
CCCATGCGCTGGAGCAGCAGGTCGACCGGGCACAGGTCGCTGACCAGCAGGTCGAAGTCGACGTCCAGGGACTGTTCGGCGACCTGGCTGGCTACGACGATGTGGCGGCCCGTGGGCCTGTCGTCCGTCTTCCCGGGAGGCCCGAAGAGGCGGAGCAGTGTGCTGTCCTTGTCCGCTCGGTCGAGGTCGACGAAGGACGAGTGGGCCACGGTCACGCGCTCGGGACCGAACCTGTCGCGCAACACGCGAGCCGTCTCCAGCACCCGCCTCACCGTGTTCCGGATCACCAGGACGCATCCGCCGTCCGCCAACTCGTTCTCCAGCCGGTCGGCGAGGCGGCCGAGGTCGTCGGCGAGGGGCTCCACCCGCACGTCCGTCGAACGGGACGACGCCTGCGGGAGGCGGACCAGCGGACTTCCGCCACCTGGGGCGACGGCGGTCAGCAGGGGGTACGGGTCCGTCTCGTCGGACGCGGTCGGCACATCGGTCGGGCCGTCGGACACACCGGCGTACGCCGCGAGCAACGCACGTCTGCGGGAGGCTGGCAGAGTCGCGGACAGCACCACCACGGGAACCCGGTACGCGCCCAGCCAGGAGAGCACCCGGTCCAGGTACACGCTCATGTACGTGTCGTAGGCGTGCGCCTCGTCGATGACGACGACCTTCCCGGCCACGGCGAGGTGACGCAGCGCCAGGTGTCTGCTCTTCAGTCCGGCGAACAGCAACTGGTCGATGGTGCCCGCGATGAACGAGGCGAGCATGGCCTTCTTACGGCCCCGCAGCCAGGCGTGCGCCACGAGTTCGGGCGCCGCTCGGTAGTGCTGGTGCTGGTGCCGCGCTGTCCGCTTCCCCGTCGACGTGGGCGTCACTTCGTCGACGTCGACGGCCACGACCCGTCCCGCCGTCCGGGCCATCAGACCGGCGAAGTCCTCGTTGAGAGCGGCTTTCGCGTGAGCAAGGTGCACCGCGTGGCGGGAGCCCGCCACCTCCGGCAACCGGTCCAGCCAGTGGAGCAGGCGCGGGAACATGGCGTTGCCGGTGGCCATCGTGGGCAGGGCGAAGAACACCCCACCCGCGCCCGAGCGCGCCGCGAAGATCTCGGCCACGGCGAGCGCCGCCTCCGTCTTCCCCTCGCCCATCGGCGCCTCGACGATCATCAGTCCCGGCGTCTCCATGTCCCGGGCGAGTTCCACGGCGGCTTCCTGGACCGGGCGTATACGCGCTCCCGGCGGCAGCTCGAATCGGGAGGCGAACAGCTCCTGAGCGCTTCGGTCCGGTTCTTCCGCACGCCAGGGACCTGGCAGGTCCAGTCCTCGCCAGGCGGCGGCAAGACGTTCCTCGTCGCTGCGGGACGCGCCGTCGGGGAAGTACGGGAAGAGGTCCGGATTGCTGGCGATCCAGTCGGAGACGATGACCAGTGCGGTGAGCAGTACCTGTACCGGCTGCGGGAGCCTGACCGTCCGCCACTCCCCCAGCCGTTCGGCGGCGCCGTAACGCTCGGCACAGGCGTCGAGCAGCTCGGTCTGTACCTGCCGCCAGACGCGACTGCTCACGCCGGGTGTGCGCAGCAACTCCTCACGGCCGTAGAGGGCTTTGATCTGACCGTGCTCGGGCGGCACACCGTGATGCCCGCCCACGGCTACCGTGAACTGCCCGGTGCGAGCGGGCGTCCAGTGGTGCCGTTCCTCCAGCCACTCCCCCAGCAGTACCTGCCCGGCCAGGCCGTGCGGTGCGATCCGACGGTCCGGGCCCATCGCCTTCGGCGAACGCATCTCCAGCCCCTGGCTCCGCATCAGGTCGGCGAGTTGGTCGACCTGACAGGCGAAGGCAGGGGTGGCCTTGCCGATGTCGTGCACCCCGGCGAGCCAGACGGCGAGGATACGTGCGTCCGCCTCACCGCGCGGCAACGCCTCGGCGACCGGTCTCCGCACCGCTGCGGGCAGCCAACGGTCCCACAACAGGCCAGCCACCGCGGCGCTGTCCTCCAGGTGCCGCCACAACGGCAGCCAGCCGTCACTGTCCCGATCATGCTTCGCCCACACGGACCGGGCCGCCTTACCGAGGCGGCATAACAGGCCCGCACGAGCAGTCCCCCCATCGCTCATGAGGGATTGATACACGGAAAGCCCGACTCCTCACCCTCAAAATGAGCAAGCTGAGGAGTTCAACCCAAAGCAGCAACTTCAGGGCGTAGCATGACCGGTTCACCCTGAGCCCATGAGACGCAACCACAGAACCTGTTACGACACAATGCCCCATTCGCCCGAATCTGCAAAAGTCACTGATACCACGCACCTGCGACAATAAAGTCGCAGGTCATTCAGTCTGCTCCCCGCACCCGCGGGGATGGTCCCAGTGGCAGCGCAGGGCGGTCCAGATCTTGGTGCTGCTCCCCGCACCCGCGGGGATGGTCCCGGCGGGGGCTCTTGGCCCGCATGAACCAGCTGCTGCTCCCCGCACCCGCGGGGATGGTCCCGCCACCGTGCGCGACGACCGCCTCAGCCACATCTGCTCCCCGCACCCGCGGGGATGGTCCCGGGTCCCCGCACGGGTCGTCTGACGGCCCGTACTGCTCCCCGCACCCGCGGGGATGGTCCCAGGTCGGGCCAGTCCGACTCGCCCTGCGCGCGCTGCTCCCCGCACCCGCGGGGATGGTCCCAGCTACTCCGCCAGCAACCCCGAGAGCGACCACTGCTCCCCGCACCCGCGGGGATGGTCCCGGCTCGTACATGTCGGCCTGCTCGTCCGTGCCCTGCTCCCCGCACCCGCGGGGATGGTCCCCTTCCTCAGGCGTTCGATGTCGCCCAGGGCTGCTGCTCCCCGCACCCGCGGGGATGGTCCCCCGAAGGGCACGGGCAATGAAGGGCCAGAGGTCTGCTCCCCGCACCCGCGGGGATGGTCCCGAGAAGGCGCAGGTCGTCGCCGCGCGCCCCTTCTGCTCCCCGCACCCGCGGGGATGGTCCCCGGGATTCGAGCGCGCACCGATCGTCGTACTGCTGCTCCCCGCACCCGCGGGGATGGTCCCCTCGGCGTCATCCACGGCGTCAAGGGCTGCCCCTGCTCCCCGCACCCGCGGGGATGGTCCCTGGTTGGCGTCGTTGGGCAGGCCGACCTGCTGCTGCTCCCCGCACCCGCGGGGATGGTCCCGCGGCGCGGCGCTGGTACTCGGCGATCCCGGACTGCTCCCCGCACCCGCGGGGATGGTCCCCAGACGGCCTGCACGTCGGCCGGGTCGTCAACCTGCTCCCCGCACCCGCGGGGATGGTCCCTGGCCGTTCGCGTCCTCGTCCAGCTCGATGTCCTGCTCCCCGCACCCGCGGGGATGGTCCCGGGCCCTTCGCGACGTCCTTGCTGGCGTAGACCTGCTCCCCGCACCCGCGGGGATGGTCCCACGGCAGTCAACGGGCCCGAGCGCGTGCGGCTCTGCTCCCCGCACCCGCGGGGATGGGCCCTTCACCCGCTCATGAAACCCTGGTAGAAATCCCGATGGAACTGATCCAGAAGGCCATCCGTGACCACCTCGTCTAGGACCCTCGGCGACCTCTTCGACACGTTCCAGCGTGAGGCGTTCCGGCTCGAAACCCTCGATGAATACAGCAAGTCGGGGAACGTCGAGGCCTATCACGCATTCCTGGCCGGGGAGTTGCAGCCGGACAACTACAACGCGGGGTGGGTCAAACAACTCCGCTCACTCACTGGTGCAGGGAAACGGGTCTACCGGGTACACATCCTGCGCCGCCCTCTCACGGACTATCTCAGGTTCGAACTCGGGTGGGGGTACCAGAAGAACATGTCTGGAGGGGAGGAGTTCTTCGTTCTGGACGTCACCGACAGGCGGAACCCGCTACCGGACGTACCTGACTTCTGGCTGTTCGACTCCGAGTCCGTGGCCGTGATGAACTACGACGGCGCTGGAAAGTACCTGGGTTCGGAAGCCCTGCCACCGGAGCGAGCGGCAGAATTCGCCGGGTACCGTGACACGGCACTCGCCCACGCTGAGCCGTTCACTGAATGGTGGGCCAAGTACGGGGCGTGAACCGGGCACAGTTGGGGGCCGCACCGCGGGCACTGCACCAGGCATCCGGAAAGAAGGCCAAAGCAGTCGCCCGTGGCGCCCTCATGTTCCCATCCGAGGCGTCAGAGGTCGCCTGATCCGCGTACGACAACAGCCCCCGGCGTCACGCCGGGGGCTGTGCTGTTTGTGCAGGTCAGTAGCTGCAACGGACAGAAAGCCGAGGGTGCCCCTCCGGACCTTCGAAACAGCTTCTGACCTGCACAAACCCTGCTGGGGAAGGTTCCGCGCCATCACGATGCGCTGGACCTGGTCCGTGCCTTCATAAATCTGGGTGCTTTACAGGCCATACGGCCGTGAACTGCACGAATACCCCTCACAGAGGGGGCTCCCCAACATTTCCCCGTGCTCGCTCACAAGGGCTGTGCCGCATCACCTGTCACGTAAGAGACGCCACCGCATCCGCTATCAGGCATCGCGCTGCCGCTCCCCGCGCGGCCCCCTGTGACAGCCGCTCAAAGGCTCGGGCGTATAGCTCGACCTGGCTGGGCTGCGTGAGGGTGGCAGCCGCGTCCAGCGTGTCCGCGTGCACCCTGCTGTCGTCGAAGATCGTGAACGTTGGCATGGGCCAAACGGTTCGTTGCACTGAGAACGGGATGAGCCCCACGGCGACGTTCGGGAGTTCCATCGCCCCAAGCAGATGACCAAGCTGTGCCGCCATGGTGTCCGCGCTGCACAGCCGGTACCGCAACACCGACTCCTCCAGTACGAATGAAAACCGGCGTGTGCCACTGCTCAGCACCTCGTTACGTCTCATACGGGCCGCAACAGCATCGCTCACATCGTCCGGGGTCCCCCGGAAGTCTGCGATGGACGACAGAAGGGCAGCGGCGTATCCGGGCGTCTGGAGGAAACCGGGAATCACATCGGAGACGTAGACCCTGAATATCTTTGTTTGTTGGTACAGGTCTCCAGTGGACTCCTGCAACCGGCGGAGGCCGCTTCGCTGGAGTCGTCTCCACTGCACATGGGCATCTGCGGACTGTCTGTTGGCAGCGATCAGGTCGGGGGCCTGGTCATCAGCGCCGCAGGCTCGACACCACGCTTTGATATCCGCGTCTGACGGAGGAGTCTTGGCATTCTCGATCCGGGAGGACTTCGACTCCGACCAGCCGCACCTGACAGCCAGCTCCCGCCCGCTGATCCCCGCGTCCTTCCTGATCTCACGCAGACGGCCAGCCAGTTCTTCACGGGCCTTCTGAACGCGCGAGGAGGCGTGTGGGGGCATGGCGCTGGCTTTCGTCAGATCTCGTACATGTGGTGCGGAATCGCTCGCTCCCAGACCGCTTCGAAGGCGGCGGAGCACAGCTTCACAGCTTCCGGGTCCGCCGTGATCTCGTCTTCCACCACCACTCCATCACCTGAGAAGTGGTGCACCCGGAGCAGGGTGCCATCGAAGAGCCAGAAGTCATTGCCCGGCAGGGCGATACTCGTAGCCCGCCGCCGTGGCAACCACCGCACTTCCTCGCCCGCCGTGACGTTGGCGCGGGTGACGTAGTGCTCCCAGCGGATGTAGTCCGACACAGGCTCGGAGACCACCCGGGCCCGACGGATCGCCACGCCCCGGGCCACGGTGTCCGCGATCAACTGATCGTAGGGATGCCACCAGGATGCGCGGTCCTCCCAATCGATCCGCTCACCCCGCTTCCACGCCTCAAACCGATCGGTGGGGGCGTATGAATCACGGAGTTCCAGGTGAACGGCGGATCGCTCGCACTGGCCAAGCAGCTCAGCGAAGCTGGGCACGCTCGACGGCATCACACGCCTCCCTGATCATCGGGATCATCCGGGCCGGAATCCTGACGATGGCCTCAGTGTCTGGCACCGAACCGTTCGCGGGGCTGGTCGCCTCGCACACCGTCTGAGTCTCGATGCTCGGCTTCCACCCCTGCAACAAGATCTCCTGAGCTTCCGCGTCCACCCACACGGTGGGGCAGTGGTCCCGGTCCGTTTCGGGGTCGATTCCAACGAACGCTACGGCCATGGCTGGCTCCCTGGTCTAGGTGCTTGCTCGGGCTTGCATCAGCTTCGTTGAACTGCGGATACACCGTCAATAGCGCCACTCGCCAAGCAGATTGGCGTGCAAGTCTGTGCAAGATTGTGGAACCTCACGCTCTGCGGTTCCTACCGTCGGCACATCGACGCGGAACCGATCAGGAGGGTGCGATGGGCGAGAGGGAAGCGCAGAACGCCGAAGCGGCTGATCATCTGGGCAGCGGTGAGGCCCGAGAGTTCCTCTCCCGCCTCTCGGGAGCAATCGGCGTCGGCGGCGTGCTCATGGTGCAGGAGAGCGCACCTGGCTTCGAAGGCGCGGATTTGGCGCCCGGTTCGGCTTTGAGCTGGCCCCGCTGCGAGTGCGGGAGCCCGAGGTGCCCTGACTACAACGACCCGCCGAACCGGCCGCCGGAAGGGCTGAGCAGCAACGTTGCTGAGTCCGACGCACGGAGCCGTGGGGGTGGGCTGTGAGCGTCAGAACGGCCATGCGGTACGTGATGCACCGGATCACCGAGCACCCGGATACGGACGTGACCTTTGAGGCCGAGTGCCTTCACTGCAAGTGGAAGGCGACGCCGTCCACCGTGTCAGCGTCCGTCGATGTGGAGTGCATGAGCCACACGGGCCGGTCCGGCCACGCCGGTTTCCGCCGTATCAGGACCTCGTTCGCGGTGGTCGTTCGCGCCGAGTAGATCCCTCCTGCCCCAGCTTCCGGGGACCTGGACTCCCGCCCGCACGGGCGGCGGCGGTCAGCCATGGCCGCGATTAGTTAGCAGGAAGGTGCAGTGATGCTGAACGGAACCCACCTGTACGCGCTCGACATCAGCGGGGCCTCGTTCGTGAAGGCGTGCGGGGGAAGCACTCACCCGGACGGCGAGGCGTGCGTGACCCTGGCCCGGATCGGTGACGACACCTGGGCCCTGGGCGACAGCAAGCGGCCGAGTGCGGAACCGCTGCGGTTCACCACGCGGGAGTTGGACGCGGCCGGTATCGACCCGGCGCGGTTCGGTCTGAACGTCTGATCCTCCCCCTCCAGCCAGCCGGGCCGGGTCCGCCCCGCTCCCGGGACCAGCCCGGCTGGCACCTCACGGACAGGAACGACTGGTGCACCATCACGGGTATCTGTGGACCGGCCCGAAAGTACGTTTCGACCAGGAAGCGCTCCGGCGGCCCCCGCACCCTGAGCCGCCCCCGGCCGGAAGCAGACCGGAACTGGTTCAGCGGTACCGCGAGGTAGCCGCGGGGTTTCCCACTTCGGATCTGCCGCCGCTCGAAACGGCGTACTGGTTGGTCAAGCCGCGTTCCTTGGTTCGTGGCACGTGGGAGGAGGCGAAGGAGGCCGCCTCGTGGCTCGGTGAGCGGCTGGCCGAGTACGCGCCGCGGTTCGCGTCCGAGCGGGACCGGGAGACGAGCCGGTTGGCGCGGCTGGTGAACGCCGCCGCCGAGAGGCTGCGCCGGGGCGCTGACGTGTCGTACGGCTTCTACCTGGAACGTCCCTCGTACCTGTCCCTGGCCGTGGTCACCTGTTCCCCGCTGCGTGCGCAGGGCGAACTGGTCTGCCCCGTCACGTAGTCGACGCGACGAGGAGGTGTCGGGGCACGCCTGGGCCTCGATGGGAGCGGATGTCCCGTAAGGACGGGGCGCAGGGGCGTGTCGCTGCGCCATCCGCTCCCATCGAGCCGCGTGCTGAGACGGGATGCGTCAACCGCGTCCGGCGTGCCGCCGGAGCGGGCCGAGGGTCTTCGACCGTCGGTTACGGCAGGTTGCGGGCCATCACGATGCGCTGGACCTGGTTCGTGCCCTCGTAGATCTGGGTGATCTTGGCGTCGCGCATCATGCGCTCGACCGGGTAGTCGCGGGTGTAGCCGTAGCCGCCGAGGAGCTGGACGGCGTCCGTCGTGGCCTCCATGGCGACGTCCGAGGCGAAGCACTTGGCCGCCGCGCCCAGGTAGGTCAGGTCGGCGTCGCCGCGTTCCGAGGCGGCGGCGGCCTGGTAGGTCAGGGCGCGGGCGGCGGAGATCTTCATGGCCATGTCGGCGAGCATGAACTGGATGCCCTGGAAGTCGGCGATCGGCTTGCCGAACTGCTTGCGCTCCTGGACGTAGCCCTTGGCGTAGTCGAGGGCGCCCTGGGCGATGCCGAGGGCCTGGGCGGCGATGGTGATGCGGGTGTGGTCCAGGGTCTTCATCGCCGTGGCGAAGCCCGTGCCCTCCGCGCCGATCATGCGGTCCGCGGGGACGCGGACGTTGTCCAGGTAGACCTCGCGGGTCGGGGAGCCCTTGATGCCCAGCTTCTTCTCGGGGGCGCCGAAGGACACGCCCTCGTCCGACTTCTCGACGACGAAGGCCGAGATGCCCTTCGAGCGCTTGGTGGGGTCGGTGACCGCCATCACCGTGTAGAACTCCGACACGCCCGCGTTGGTGATCCAGCGCTTCACGCCGTTGAGCACGTAGTGGTCGCCGTCTCGGACCGCCTTCGTCTTCATGCCCGCCGCGTCCGAGCCCGCGTCCGGCTCCGACAGGCAGTACGAGAACATGCCCTCGCCCTTGGCGAGCGGGGTCATGTACCTCTTCTTGAGGTCCTCCGAACCGGAGAGGATCACCGGGAGGGAGCCCAGCTTGTTCACCGCGGGGATCAGGGAGGAGGAGGCGCAGACGCGGGCCACCTCCTCGATCACGATCACCGTGGCCAGCGCGTCCGCGCCCGCGCCGCCGTAGGACTCGGGGACGTGCACGGCGTGCAGGTCGTTCGCCACCAGGGCGTCGTGCGCCTCCTGCGGGAAGCGGGCGTCCTCGTCCACCGCGGCGGCGTACGGCGCGATCTTCGCCTCGGCCAGCGAGCGGACGGCGTCGCGGAGCATGTCGTGCTCCTCGGACGGGCGGTACAGGTCGAAGTCAGCCGATCCGGCCAAGGTCTCTCACGCTCCAGAACGATGCGGTGGTACCGGTACCTACCAGTGTGCTAATTACCGTTAAGTAACACGGATTTTAGAGGTCGCCCCCCGCCCAGGGATACGTGAGTTAGGCGACAGCGGGAAAGCTGCCCAAGGTGCCCGAGGGCTATGCTCGACCAGCGCATCCACGCCGTTTTCCCAGGAGCATCCATGGCCCTCAAGATCACCGTGATCGGTACCGGCTACCTCGGCGCGACCCACGCGGCGGCCATGGCCGAGCTGGGGTTCGAGGTGCTGGGGCTCGACGTCGTGCCGGAGAAGATCAAGATGCTCCAGCGCGGCGAGGTCCCGATGTACGAGCCGGGGCTTGAGGAGCTGTTGCGCAAGCACGTGGCCGGGATCGAGGGGGCCAGCGGGCGGCTGCGGTTCACCACCGACTACGCCGAGGTCGCGGCCTTCGGTGACGTCCACTTCGTGTGTGTGAACACGCCCCAGCGGCACGGGGAGTACGCGTGTGACATGTCACATGTGGACGCCGCCTTCGGGGCGCTCGCGCCGCATCTGACCGGGCCCGCCCTCGTCGTCGGCAAGTCCACCGTGCCCGTCGGGTCCGCCGACCGGCTCGCCGACTACCTCGCCCGGCACGCGCCCGGGGGGGAAGCCGTTGAGCTGGCCTGGAATCCCGAGTTCCTGCGGGAAGGGTTCGCCGTCGACGACACGCTGCATCCCGACCGGATCGTGGCCGGGGTGCGCAGTGAGCGGGCCGAGAAGCTGCTGCGGGAGGTGTACGCCACGCCCGTCGAGGAGGGGTCGCCGTTCGTCGTCACCGACTTCCCCACCGCCGAGCTGGTGAAGACCTCCGCCAACTCCTTCCTCGCCACCAAGATCTCCTTCATCAACGCCATGGCCGAGGTGTGCGAGGCCGCCGGTGGGGACGTGGCCAAGCTGGCCGAGGCCATCGGGCACGACGACCGGATCGGGAAGAAGTTCCTGCGCGCCGGGATCGGGTTCGGCGGCGGGTGCCTGCCGAAGGACATCCGGGCGTTCATGGCCCGCGCCGGTGAGCTGGGCGCCGACCAGGCGCTGACCTTCCTGCGCGAGATCGACTCCATCAACATGCGGCAGCGCGGGCAGATGGTCGAGCTGGCCCGGCAGGCCCTGGGCGGCGGGCCGTTCCTGGGGAAGCGGGTCGCGGTGCTCGGGGCCACCTTCAAGCCCGACTCCGACGACGTCCGCGACTCCCCCGCCCTGAACGTCGCCGGTCAGATCCACCTCCAGGGCGGCCAGGTCACCGTCTACGACCCCAAGGGCATGGAGAACGCCCGCCGCATCTTCCCCACCCTCGGCTACGCCGACTCCGCGCTGGACGCCGTACGCGGCGCCGATGTCGTACTCCATCTCACCGAGTGGCGGGAGTTCCGGGAGCTGGACCCGGCCGCGCTCGGTGAGGTCGCCGCCGCCCGGGTCGTCCTCGACGGGCGCAACGCCCTCGACCCCGAGCTGTGGCGGCGGGCGGGGTGGACGTACCGCGCGATGGGGCGTCCTACGGCGTGACCGCGCACGACGACGCCGGTTCGGCCGAGGCTCAGTCGGCCGAACCGGCGTCTGCACGCATTCTGCACCACCCGCCTGCGGCTCAGGCCCCCTTCGCCCGGTAGCGGCGCATCTTGGCGCGGGCGCCGCAGACCGACATGGAGCACCAGCGGCCCCGTCCGGCGGGGCTGCGGTCGTAGTACGCGAAGTGGCACTCCGGCAGTTCGCACGCCTTCAGGCGCTGCCAGGTGCCCGTGGTGAGGGCCTCGGCGACGGCCGCCGCCACGCGGGAGAGCAGGGAGTCGGCCGAGCCGGGAGTCAGGTGCGCCGAGCCGTCCCCCGGGTCCACCCGCACGTACAGCGGGGCCCCCGCCAGGAGGTCGCCCAGCGGGGTGACCGGGGCGTGCGGGGGGTGGCCCGCGTGGGCCAGGCAGACCGCGCGGAGGGACTCGCGGAGGCGGCGTACGTCGGGCAGGTCCCGCTCCCCGACGCCGAAGCGGGCGCGGCCCTCCGCCGTGTCCAGGGTGTCGGCGCCCGAGGCCAGGTCCACCGTGTTCACCAGCGCCTCGATCAGGGCGAGACCGCCCGGTGCGGGCGCTCTGTCATTCATGGTTGCGAGGTTACCGGCTTTACGGGATCATGCGGTAACCGTTACCCGTTCACCGGTGCCTACCGGTAACGGCGACCCTATCGACCTGGAGGAAGCCGTGGCTCTCGCCAAGCTGGACGTCGTCGCCCTGGACTGTGCCGATCCGCGCGCGCTGGCCGGGTTCTACGCCGGGGTGCTCGGCGGCGAGGTGGAGGCCGAGGACGAGGGGTGGGTCGTACTGAAGGTGCCCGGCGGGCAGACGCTGGCGTTCCAGAAGGTCGCCGGGTACACCCCGCCGGAGTGGCCGCGCGCCGACCGCAACTCCCAGCAGCTCCACCTGGACCTCACCGTCGAGGACCTGGACGCGGGCGAGCGGGGCGTTCTGGAGCTGGGCGCGAAGGTGCTGGACGCCGAGGACCGGTCGCGGACCTGGCGGGTGTACGCCGATCCCGCCGGGCACCCGTTCTGCCTCTGCGCCTGCTGAAGCCCCTTACACCCGACCTGGAGGAGACCGAGTCATGCCACGCGTCGCCCGATTCCGTTCCGTCGTCCTGGACTGTCCCGACCCGCGTGCCCTCGCGCGGTTCTACGCCGAGATCGTCGGCGGTGAGCCCGAGGGCGAGGACGCCGACTGGGTCGTCCTGCAGGTGCCGGGCGGGCCCCGGCTCGCCTTCCAGCAGGCCGAGGGGTACGTGCCGCCGGAGTGGCCGCGCGCCGACCGCAACGGCCAGCAGTTCCACATCGACCTCGACGGCGGGGCGACGTGGGAGGAGATCGACCTCGCGGAGAAGCGGGTGCTCGCCCTCGGCGCGCGGGTGCTGGACAGCGAGGACCACGAGGCGAAGGGGTTCCGGGTGTACGCCGATCCCGCCGGGCACCCGTTCTGTCTCTGCCGTATCGATCACTGAAGGCCTCCCGGGAGCTATCCGTCCAGTTCCGCGATCCGGGCCGTCGACGGCTCCCTGCGCTCCTGCGCCGCGCGGGCCGTGCAGTCGGCCGTGCGCAGGACCCGCTGCATGTTGCCCCAGGTGAGCAGGGCGAGGTCGGTCTCGCTCCAGCCGCGGCGGAGGAGTTCCGCGACGAGGTGGGGGTAGCAGGAGATGTCGCGCAACTCCTGCGGGTGGGCCGTCCCGGCGTCATAGGTGCCGGACAGGCCCACGCAGTCGGGGCCCGCGAGGGCGCGGACGTGGTCCAGGTGGTCGGCGACGTCCCGGACCGTCGGGCCGGTCTGCTCGGCGGTCAGCGGAACCATGCACAGGCCCTGTACGGCACCCAGCCGGGCCAGCAGGTCGTCGGGCAGGTTGGCGGGGTGCGGGCGCAGGGCGCGGGCGGCCGAGCGGGTGAAGAGGACGGGCGTCCTGGAGGTGTCCAGGACCCGTGCGCTCGTCTGCTCGGAGGCGCCGGAGAGGTCGGCGAGCACGCCGAGCCGGTTCATCTCCCGCACCACCTCCTCCCCGAACCGGGTCAGACCCGCCCCGCTCGCCCAGGACGTGCCGGTGAGGGTGAGGACGCGCAGGCCGAGGCTGTGCAGGACGCGCAGGATGTTCAGGGAGTCGTCCAGGGCGGCGGCGGTGGCGGGGCCGAGGAGGACGGCGACGCGTCCGCAGTGGGCGGCGTCGATGACCTGTCCGGCGGTGCGGGCCAGCCGTAGGCCCTCGGGGTGGGCCGCGACGACCGTGCGGACGAGGTCCAGCTGCTCCAGGGTGGCGGCCACGGCCCGGCTGGCGACCAGCCCCTCCGGCAGGTGCAGCGAGCAGAACAGCGCGCGGACGTGGCCCTGGCGCAGCCGGGGCACGTCGGTGTGCACGGCACTCTCCCCCTCCTCCAGGTCGTACCAGGGGAGCAGCCGCAGCGCCCAGGGCAGTCCGCTGTAGCCGTCGGCGACGGGGTGCGCGCCGAGGAGGGTGTGGGCGCGTTCCAGCAGGGCGGAGTCCGCGTCCGCCGGAGGGGCGGCGGCGGCCGGGAGGGGGGCGTCCAGGGGCAGCTCGTCGAGTGCGGCGACCTCGGTGGTGGGGTGCAGATCGTCCTGGAGTTCTGCCATGGCGGCCCTCCGTGCGTACGCGGTGATCGCTGTACGGCCACCGTCCCACGCGGCACGGGGGGCTTCCTGGTGGACGGTGCGTTCGGGGGTACCCGCCCCGACACGCCCCCTCAGCCGTCCAGTTCCTCCAGCGTGGCGTTGGACGGGCCGCGGGTGGACCGCAGGTCACGGGCCACCGCCTCCGCCGCGTCCAGGACGCGGACCGCGTTCTGCCAGGTCAGCTTGGCCAGGTCGGTCCGGGACCAGCCGCGGTCGAGCAGTTCCGCGATCAGGTGTGGGTAGCCGGAGACGTCGTTCAGGCCCTCGGGGGTGAACGCCGTGCCGTCGTAGTCGCCGCCGATGCCGAGGTGGTCGACGCCCGCGACCTCGCGCATGTGGTCGAGGTGGTCGGCGACCGTGGCGACGGTGGCGACCGGGCGCGGGTGCCGTTCCTCGAAGGCGCGGTGGACCCTCATCGCCTCGGGCGTGGTGTCGAGGTGGTGGAAGCCGTGGGCGCGCATGTTGTCGTCGGCGGCGGCGGTCCAGTCGACGGCGGCCTGGAGGACGAACTTGGGCACGAAGGTGACCATCGCGACGCCGCCGTTGGCGGGCAGGCGTTCCAGGACGTCGTCGGGGATGTTGCGGGGGTGGTCGCAGACGGCCCGCGCGGAGGAGTGGGAGAAGATCACCGGCGCGGTGGAGGTGTCCAGCGCGTCCCGCATCGTCGTCGCCGCGACGTGCGAGAGGTCCACGAGCATCCCCTCGCGGTTCATCTCCCTGACCACCGCACGGCCGAACGCGGACAGCCCGCCGACGGCGGGTGCGTCGGTCGCGGAGTCCGCCCAGGCCACGTTGTCGTTGTGGGTGAGGGTCATATAGCGCACGCCGAGGGTGTGCAGCGCGCGGAGCGTGGCGAGGGAGTCGGCGATGGAGTGGCCGCCCTCGGCGCCCATCAGCGAGGCGATCCGGCCCTCGGCGCGCGCGGCCTCCAGGTCGGCGGCGGTGAACGCCGGGCGCAGGTCACCGGGGTAGCGGTCGAGCAGTTGCCGTACGCAGTCGATCTGTTCCAGCGTCGCGGCCACCGGGTCGGGCGAGTCCGTGCGGACGTACACCGACCAGTACTGCGCTCCGACGCCGCCCGCCCGCAGCCGGGGGATGTCGGTGTGCAGGTGGGCGTGCTGGTCGGTGGCGATGTCGCGGGCGTCGAGGTCGTAGCGGACCTGTTCGCGCAGGGCCCAGGGGAGGTCGTTGTGGCCGTCGACGACCGGGAACTCCCGCAGCAGTTCCCGGGCCGTCGCCAGCGTGCTCCCGGCGGTCTCCCGGTGCCGCGGCTGGCTCACGCCCGTCACTGTCCGCCGCCGAAGCCGAAGCCCGCCGCGCCGTCCGCCTTGGCGCGCAGCCGCTTGCCCTTCTCGGTGGCCTGGTCGTTGAGCTCCTGCTGGAACTCCCGCATCCGGGCGAGGAGGTCCTCGTCGTGCGCGGCGAGGATGCGGGCGGCGAGGAGTCCGGCGTTGCGGGCCCCGGCGACGGAGACCGTGGCGACCGGGACCCCGGCGGGCATCTGCACGATGGACAGCAGGGAGTCCATGCCGTCGAGGTACTTCAGCGGCACGGGCACGCCGATCACCGGCAGCGGGGTGACGGAGGCCAGCATCCCGGGCAGGTGGGCGGCGCCGCCCGCACCGGCGATGATCACCTTGAGTCCGCGGTCGGCGGCCTGCTCGCCGTAGGCGATCATCTCGCGGGGCATCCGGTGCGCGGAGACGACGTCGACCTCGTAGCCGACCTCGAACTCGTCGAGGGCCTTCGCGGCGGCCTCCATGACGGGCCAGTCGGAGTCCGACCCCATGACGATGCCGACGACGGGGCCTGCGGCGGTGCTCATTCGGTGATCGTCCCTCTCAGGTAGCCGGCCGCGTGGCGGGCGCGTTCCAGTACGTCGTCCAGGTGGTCGCCGTAGGTGTTGACGTGGCCGACCTTGCGGCCGGGCTTCACGTCCTTGCCGTACATGTGGATCTTCAGCTGGGGGTCGCGGGCCATGCAGTGCAGGTACGCCGAGTACATGTCCGGGTAGTCGCCGCCGAGGACGTTGACCATGACCGTCCACGGGGCGCGCGGGCGCGGGTCGCCGAGCGGGAGGTCGAGGACGGCCCGGACGTGGTTGGCGAACTGGCTGGTGACCGCGCCGTCCATGGTCCAGTGGCCGGAGTTGTGCGGGCGCATGGCGAGTTCGTTGACGAGGACGCGGCCGTCGCGGGTCTGGAACAGTTCGACGGCGAGGTGGCCGACGACGCCGAGCTCCTTGGCGATGCGCAGCGCCATCTCCTCGGCCTTCAGCGCGAGGGACTCGTCCAGGCCGGGGGCCGGGGCGATGACCGTGTCACAGACGCCGTCGACCTGCTGCGACTCGACGACGGGGTAGGCGACGGCCTGGCCGTGCGGGGAGCGGACGACGTTCGCCGCGAGTTCCCGGACGAAGTCGACCTTCTCCTCCGCCAGCACCGGCACCCCGGCGCGGAACGGGGCCTCGGCCTCCTCGACGGAGTCGACGACCCAGACGCCCTTGCCGTCGTAGCCGCCGCGGACGGTCTTGAGGACCACCGGGAAGCCGTCCCCTTCCGCGGCGAACGCGGCCACGTCCGCCGGGTCGGCGACGACGCGGTGCCGTGGGCAGGGCACGCCGATCGCGTCGAGCCGCGCCCGCATCACGCCCTTGTCCTGGGCGTGGACGAGCGCGTCGGGGCCGGGGCGGACGGGGATGCCGTCCGCTTCCAGGGCCCGCAGGTGCTCGGTCGGGACGTGCTCGTGATCGAAGGTGATCACGTCGCAGCCGCGTGCGAAGGCGCGCAGCGTGTCCAGGTCGCGATAGTCGCCGACGACGACCTCGTTCACGACCTGCGCCGCCGAGTCCTGGGGAGTGTCACTGAGGAGCTTGAACCTGATGCCGAGCGGGATGCCTGCCTCGTGGGTCATACGAGCGAGCTGGCCACCGCCGACCATGCCGACTACCGGGAACGTCACGACCCCAGGGTATCCGGCGCGCCGGAGTGGCCGGATCGCGACCTCTCCCGCACCACGGGCGATCTCCCGTCCACAAGCGATCACTCAGGGGGGATGGTTAGCATGGCCGGGTTGACGAACCCGACGGATGGGGGCCGCACGACCATGGGACGTGCACTGCGACCGCGCCTCGAACGGCTCTGGCGTGAGGTCGCGAAGTTCGGCGCCGTGGGCGGTGCGGGCCTGCTCGTCAACCTGCTCGTCTTCAACCTGGTGCGCGCGGTGACCGAGCTGCCGGTGGTGCGCGCCAGCGTCGTCGCGACGGTCGTCGCGATCGTCTCCAACTACCTGGGCTTCCGCTACTTCACCTACCGCGACCGGGACAAGAACCGCCGGACGCGTGAGATGACCCTGTTCCTGCTGTTCAGCGGGGTGGGGCTGGTGATCGAGAACGGGGTGCTGTTCCTGGCGACGTACGGGTTCGGCTGGGACAGCCCGCTGCAGAACAACGTCTTCAAGTTCCTGGGGATCGGGATCGCGACGCTGTTCCGCTTCTGGTCGTACCGGACGTGGGTGTTCCGGGCGCTGCCGCAGGTCGCGCCCCCGCAGGAGGCGGAGGCGGAGCCGGGGCCGATAGCGGTGCCCGTGCCCCTGCCGGAGCAGGCCGGCGCGGCGGAGCGGGCACTGCCCCCGCAGCGCGCCCAGGTCTGAGGCCCGCCCGGTCACCGCACCGTCCGGCGCTCCTCCGACGACTCCTTCCTGACCGGCGTACGCGACAGGAACAGTCCGAACACCGGCGGTGCGGCCTGGAGCATCTCCAGGCGTCCGCCGTCCGCCTCCGCGAGGTCGCGGGCGACGGCGAGGCCGATGCCGGTGGAGTTGCGGCCGCTGATCGCCCGTTCGAAGATCCGTGAGCCCAGGTCGGCGGGGACGCCGGGGCCCTCGTCGGTGACCTCGATGACGGCCTGGTTGCCGGTGACCCGGGTGCGCAGGGCGACCGTGCCGCCGCCGTGCATCAGGGAGTTCTCGATCAGCGCCGCCAGCACCTGGGCGACGGCGCCGGGGGTGCCGACCGCGTGCAGGTGCCGTTTGCCGGAGCTGACGATGGCGCGGCCCGCGCTGCGGTAGGCGGGGCGCCACTCGGCGAGCTGCTGCTGGATCACCTCGTCGATGTCGAAGGTGACGGCGGAGCCGGTGCGCGGGTCGCGGGAGTTGGTCAGCAGCCGCTGGACGACGTCCGTGAGGCGTTCGACCTGCGCGAGCGCGATGGTCGCCTCCTCCTTCACGGTGTCCGGGTCGTCGGTGAGGGTGATCTCCTCAAGCCGCATCGACAGCGCGGTGAGCGGGGTGCGGAGCTGGTGGGAGGCGTCGGCGGCGAGCCGCCGCTCGGCGGTGAGCATCCGGGCGATGCGCTCTGCGGAGGCGTCCAGGACGTCCGCGACCCGGTCCAGCTCGGGGACGGCGTACCGCTTGTGGCGGGGGCGCGGGTCGCCGGAGCCGAGGCGTTCGGCGGTCTCCGCGAGGTCGGTGAGCGGCGAGGCCAGCCGGTTGGCCTGCCGTACGGCGAGCAGTACGGCGGCGATCACGGCCAGCAGCGCCACCGCGCCGATGATCAGCAGGGTGCGGGCGACCTCCCCCGTCACCGCCGAGCGGGGCTCCTGGACGGTGACCGTCTCGCCCTCCTCGCCGGTGCGGGTGGCCTCGATGACGTCGCCGTCCGGCCGCTCGCCGACCTCGATGGGGGCGCGGCCGGGGATGCGGATGACGGCGTACTGGTCGCCGCCGAACTGGTCCCCGAGGAGGTCGGCGCTGATCCGCTCGGCGGCGAGGATGCGGCTGTCGACGATGCTGGCCAGCCGGACCGCCTCCGACTCCACGCGCTCCTGGGCGCTGGCGGTGATGGTGCGGGTCTCCACGATGACGAGGGAGACGCCGAACACGGCGATCACCACGAGCACCACGGCGAGCGTGGACTGGATCAGTCGGCGGCGCATGTCCTCTTACCGGCTCGGTGCTAGCTCTTCTCGAAGCGGAAGCCCACGCCGCGCACGGTGGCGATGTAGCGGGGGTTCGCCGCGTCGTCGCCCAGTTTCTTGCGCAGCCAGGAGATGTGCATGTCGAGGGTCTTCGTCGACGACCACCAGGTGGTGTCCCAGACCTCCCGCATCAGCTGGTCGCGGGTGACGACCCGGCCCGCGTCCCGCACCAGGACCCGCAGCAGGTCGAACTCCTTCGCGGTGAGCTGGAGTTCCTCCTCGCCCATCCAGGCGCGGTGCGACTCGACGTCGATGCGCACGCCGTGGGTGGCGGGCGGCTGCTGGGGCTCGGCGGCGCCGCGCCGCAGCAGGGCCCGGACCCGGGCGAGCAGCTCGGCGAGGCGGAACGGCTTGGTGACGTAGTCGTCGGCGCCCGCGTCGAGGCCGACGACGGTGTCCACCTCGTCGGCGCGCGCGGTGAGGATCAGTATCGGCACGGTGTGGCCCTCGGCCCGCAGCCGGCGTGCCACCTCCAGGCCGTCCATGCCGGGCAGTCCGAGGTCGAGCACGACCAGGTCGACGCCGCCCTGCATCCCCGCGTCCAGCGCGGTGGGTCCGTCCTCGCGTACCTCGACCTCGTAACCCTCCCTGCGCAGGGCGCGGGCCAGTGGCTCCGAGATGGACGCGTCATCCTCGGCGAGCAGTACACGGGTCATGGGGTGATGGTAGTCCGCCGCCGACAGCGGCCGGGCAGTGATCGCGTACCTCGCGCTCCCACGCGCCCCATGGGCCGCTTCCCCCTTCGCGTACCACTGACGCGAACCTGCGTCTGCAAGGTGGATCACAGGAAGATCCTTGGAAAGCGATCTACGGTTCCATCAATTCCTGTGATCCATCTCTCAAGTCCTTCCATTTCGGCCTCTGTCCTGCCGTATGGTGATCGGACGCCTGTAGCATCGTGAAGGACCTTCAGCGTTGAGGCATCACCTCTTCGCGCTGAGGGTCTTCTTCGTGTGCTGGAAGGAAACGACCCCCCACCGAGCGCGCAGCGCCCCACCGCGCGTCTTGACAGCAAGGAACGACCATGGCGTCCAGCCTGACGAAGGACTCGGTCACCCCGGGCACCCCCGGTTCCGAGAAGACCTTCTTCGGCCACCCCCGCGGACTGGCCACCCTCTTCATGACCGAGATGTGGGAGCGTTTCTCCTACTACGGCATGAGGGCCCTGCTCCCGCTGTACCTCGTGGCGGACGGCGGGCTCAACCTCAACGCGGCCACCGCGACCGCGATCTACTCCGTCTACGTGTCGCTGGTGTACCTGCTGGCGATGCCCGGCGGCTGGTTCGGCGACCGGGTCTGGGGCCCGCGCAAGACCGTCGCCGTGGCCGGTGCCGTCATCATGCTCGGCCACCTCACGCTGGCGCTGCCCGCCTCCGGCACCTTCTACGCCGGTCTCGGCCTGGTCGCCCTCGGCTCCGGGCTGCTGAAGGCCAACATCTCCACGATGGTCGGCCACCTCTACGACGGCCCGGACGACCCGCGCCGCGACGGCGGCTTCACCGTCTTCTACATGGGCATCAACCTCGGCGCGTTCGCCGCGCCGCTGGTGATCGGCACCGTCGGTGAGAACGTCAACTGGCACCTCGGCTTCGCGCTCGCCGCGCTCGGCATGGCGCTCGGCCTCGTGCAGTTCCTGCTCGGCAGCCGCCACCTGGCCGACCGCTCCAGCGTCGTCCCGAAGCCGCTGTCCGACGCGGAGAAGTCCGGCACCCTGCGCAAGGCGGCGATCTGGGCCGGTATCGCGGTCGTGTTCTACGCCGTCGTCGGCTTCTCCGGCGCCTACACGCTGAACTGGATCCTGGTCCCGCTGACCCTGCTCGGTGTGATCATCCCGGTGATGGTGCTGGTCAACATCAAGCGCGACAAGGAACTGGACCGCGCCGAGCAGTCGAAGATGTCCGCGTACATCTGGTTCTTCGTCGCCGCGGCGGTCTTCTGGATGATCTACGACCAGGGCGGCTCGACCCTGTCGATCTTCGCCGACTCCTCCGCCGACAACAGCGTCCTCGGCTGGGAGTTCCCGGTCTCCTGGTACCAGTCGGTCAACCCGGTCCTGATCATGGCGCTGGCCCCGGTCTTCGCCTGGTTCTGGCTGGCGCTGAACCGGCGCGGCAAGGAGCCGAGCACGATCGTGAAGTTCGCCTCCGGCCTGGTGCTGGTGGGTGCCTCCTTCTTCCTCTTCCTGGCCCCGCTGTCGATCGCCGAAGGCGGTCAGAAGGCGGCGGCGCTGTGGCTGGTCGCGATCTACTTCACACAGACCGTCGGTGAGCTGCTGCTCTCCCCCGTCGGCCTGTCGGTGACCACCAAGATGGCGCCCGCCAAGTACGCCTCCCAGATGATGGGCGTCTGGTTCCTGGCCGTCACCGCCGGTGACGCCACGACCGGTCTGCTCTCCATCGCGGGCGTCGACCTCGACAAGACCGGCATCGTCGCCATGGAGGCCACGCTCGCCGTGGTCGCCGGTATCGCGATCTGGATGTACCGGGGCAAGGTCAAGGGCCTGATGGGCAGCGTGCGCTGACGCCGCCCGCTCCGGCGGGGCCGCCGCATCCGAGGGGGATGCGGCGGCCCTTCGGCGTGCTCGGCGCGTCCGGCGTCCGGGCGAGGACGCCCGGCAGCTCGACGTCGATGGGCGAGACGGCGCCCTTGTCACCGGTGGGCGGCTCGCACGGGCAGTCGTCGTCGACGTCGACGACATCGGCCCGGGCGGCGGGGCGGCGGGGGCGGCGGGGGCGGCCGTCAGCAGCGCCGCCACCGCCAGGGCCGCGACGGATGCGGGCGCGGCGGCGTGTCTGCGGTCCGTCCGGTAGGACGCGGTCATCCGTCCGCCCTCCGGGTCCCCTGACACGCTTCCTGGCGGCGCGTCAGGTCGGGCGCCCCGGTACGCCGGAGCACCAGAGGAAGGACGACACGGGGCGTGGGGGAAGCGTGCGGGCGGGAGCGGGGTCCGGGGGCGGGGGCGGGCTACGCCGGAGCCGCCAGCTCCGCCCACACCGTCTTGCCCGCGACGCCGGGCGCGCGGACGACGCCCCAGTCCAGGCAGAGCCGCTGCACGATGAACATGCCGTGGCCGCCGGGCCGTCCCGCGCGGTGCGGGGTGCGCGGTGACGGCTGGCCCGTGCCGCGGTCGGAGACCTCGACGCGGATCACCTTGTTGTCGCAGGTGATCTGGAGCCCTTCCGGCCCCTCCGCGTGCAGACAGGCGTTGGTGACCAGCTCGGAGACGACGAGCAGCACGTCCTCGGCGACGGCCCGCTGATCGGCGGAGGCGGCGGGCAGCCAGCCCCAGGCGTGCAGTGCCTGCCGGGCGAAATCGCGGGCCATGGGGACGACGCCGCTCTCGCCGTCGAGGCTCAGCCTGCGGACCTGACGTCCCGCGGACGCCCCGGAAGCGCCGCTGGGCTCAGGGCCGCGGTCGCCCGGCGGGTAGGGCCGGGTGGTGCTCATCAGCGCTTCACCTCACCGATTCACCAGTTCATGTTTCAAAAGTCACTACTCGGTCGACCACTGCCCAGTGTCGGCGCCCGGGGTCCGGGTTCGGTCACCGCCCAGTGTCAGGTTGTCTCCTGCCCGAGCGGACCGGGGGAACACCCCCCTTCCGCCGGGAACCCCGCTACGGCCGAAAAGCGCAGGCCACAGGGGACGTCGGGAGTCGGTCAGCGCGCACGGGGGCCACTGCGGGCCGCGCGGACGGCGCGGTCGCGGCGGCGCGGGGCGGGCCCGGCGCACGGGGTCAACCGGCGTCGCCGGGGAAGGCGTCCTCGACGGTGTCGTGAACCGTGAAGACCGCGTCCGCCCCCGTGATCTCGAACACCCGCGCCACCACGGGCAGCATTCCCGCCAGATGGACGCCGCCACCGGCGGCCTCCGCCTTCAGCCGGGCGCCGAGCAGCACGTTGAGCCCTGTGGAGTCGCAGAACTCCAGCCGCGAGCAGTCGATGACAAGGCGGCTGAGCCCTTTGGCGAGGCAGTCGTCGAGCGGCTCGCGCAACAGGTCGGCGGTGTGGTGGTCCAACTCACCCGCCGGGGTCACGACGGCACTAGAGCCCTCTTCCCGCACCTCCACCAGAAGCCGGCCCGACTGTGCGCTGCCGACCGTCCCGTGGTCCATGCCGTCTCTCTCCCGAGGTCGTGGCTGCTTGACTGATTGCCCTCGAACACTACGCCCTCCCGACCGACTCCGACTACCGAACATCCTCCCAGAATCGGACATTTCCCCACAGAACGCACTTGCGGTGGGCTCCGTGAAGCGGGTAGGGCTAGTAAGGACACGTAACCAACACGGCCGGCTTCGGAGGCGCCGCACACCGCAGTGCACGTATTGGCTTCGGCAGCCATATGCCGAGAACGATGGAGGACATCATGTCACCCCGGCTCGACGCATCGCATACCCAGAGGGCGACGTCGGCATCCCCTTCGGATCATCCGGCCCCGGCCCCGCCCGTCGCCGTCCACGACGCCCACGAGGCCGACCACGACGACGTACTCGCCGGGCTCCCGGAGATCCCCCCGTACGACGAAGTGGCGCCCCTCGACGCGCGGGCCCTGTCCAAGACCCTCTTCGAGCGGCTGGAGTCCCTCGAGGAAGGCACCCACGAGTACGCCTACGTCCGCAACACGCTCGTCGAACTCAACCTCGCCCTGGTCAAGTTCGCCGCCTCCCGCTTCCGCTCCCGCAGCGAGCCGATGGAGGACATCATCCAGGTCGGCACGATCGGTCTGATCAAGGCCATCGACCGCTTCGAACTCAGCCGTGGCGTCGAGTTCCCGACCTTCGCGATGCCAACCATCATCGGCGAGATCAAGCGCTTCTTCCGTGACACCTCCTGGTCCGTGCGCGTACCGCGGCGCCTCCAGGAGCTCCGGCTCGACCTGGCCAAGGCCGGTGACGAGCTGGCCCAGCGGCTCGACCGCGCCCCGACGGTCGGCGAACTGGCCGAGCGGCTCGGCATCTCCGAGGACGAGGTCGTGGAGGGCATGGCCGCGTCCAACGCGTACACCGCCAGCTCGCTGGACGCCCAGCCCGAGGAGGACGACTCCGAGGGCGCCCTCGCGGACCGCATCGGCTACGAGGACCACGGCCTCGAAGGCATCGAGTACGTCGAGTCGTTGAAGCCGCTGATCGCCGAACTTCCGTCCAGGGACCGCAGGATCCTTTCCCTGCGCTTCGTCGCCAACATGACCCAGTCGGAGATCGGCGACGAGCTGGGCATCTCCCAGATGCACGTGTCCCGGCTGCTGTCGCGCACGCTGGTGCGGCTGCGCAAGGGACTGACGGTCGAGGAGTGACCGCGCCTCCCTCTGAGGCCGTTCCCGGGTGCGCGTCCGGGCGCGGCCCCAGGGGCGTGTCGCGAAGGTCCCGTCGTCCGCCCGCAGGGCGGGCCGAACGGCGTCATGGGGGGGGTCCCCCCTGCTCGAACGGAGCCGAGAGCTTGGGGGAGTGCCAGACGCCGGGCGAGACTTTCGCCACACGCTTCAGACCACGCGGCGTCCCGCGCGCCACACCTGTGTGACCAACGGCACGCCCGGCCGGTAGGCGAGGT
This sequence comes from Streptomyces sp. NPDC006997, assembly GCF_040635175.1. Taxonomy (NCBI): domain Bacteria; kingdom Bacillati; phylum Actinomycetota; class Actinomycetes; order Kitasatosporales; family Streptomycetaceae; genus Streptomyces; species Streptomyces sp. NPDC006997. The sequence continues at coordinate 165,920 of NZ_JBEYHH010000008.1, read as the reverse complement.
GGACGTGGCTCGGCGCGTCGAGGACGACGAGGTCGGCGCGGGCACCGGGGCCCAGACGGCCGACGTCGTCGCGCCGGAGCGCCGCCGCGCCGCCCGCGGTGGCCGACCAGACGGCCTCGTCGGGTGTCATCCCCATGTCCCGCACGGCGAGCGCGACACAGAACGGCACCGACGAGGTGTACGACGATCCCGGGTTGCAGTCGGTCGACAGCGCGACGGTGACGCCCGCGTCCACCAGGCGGCGGGCGTCCGGCCACGCGGCGCGGGTGGAGAACTCCGCGCCGGGCAGCAGCGTGGCGACGGTACGGCTGTGGGCCAGGGCGTCCACGTCGGCGTCGGTGAGGTGGGTGCAGTGGTCGGCGCTGGCCGCGTCGAGTTCGACGGCGAGCTGCACGCCGGGGCCGAAGGAGAGCTGGTTGGCGTGGATGCGGGGGTGCAGGCCCTTCGCCTTCCCGGCGGTGAGGACGGCACGGGCCTGGTCGCCGTCGAAGGCGCCCTTCTCGCAGAACACGTCGATCCAGCGGGCGTACGGCGCGCAGGCGTCGAGCATCTCGCCGGTGACCAGGGCGACGTAGGCGGCCGGGTCGTCGGCGAGGTCGGGGGCGACGATGTGCGCGCCGAGGTAGGTGACCTCGTCGGTGTGCGCGGCGGCGACGCGCAGGGCGCGGGCCTCGTCGGCGACGGTGAGGCCGTAGCCGGACTTGGTCTCGAAGGTGGTGGTGCCCTGCCGGAGGGCCTCGGCGAGGTGGCGGGTGAGGTTGTCTTCCAGCTGCTCGTCGCTGGCGGCGCGGGTGGCGGCGACGGTGGTGCGGATGCCGCCCGCGCTGTAGGGGCGGCCGGACATGCGGGCGTTGAACTCGGCGGTGCGGTCGCCCGCGAACAGCAGGTGGGAGTGGGAGTCGACGAAGCCGGGGAGGACGGCCCGGCCGCCGACGTCGACCCGGTTGTCAGTGGCGGGTGCTTTGCTTGACTCACCGGTCCACGTGACGCGGTCGCCTTCGATGACGACGGCCGCGTCCTGGACGAGTCCGAGGGGTGAGTGGTCGCCGAGGGAGGGGTCGTTGGTGACGAGCGTCGCGATGTTGGTGATGACGGTGCTGCTGCTCATGGCGTCCTCGGGGGTGGCCGGGCGGGTGGGGGTCGTCAGGCGCGCAGGGCTTCCACGGCCCGCGCGAGCGCTCGCGGCACGTCCGGTACGAGGGTGTGGGCCCCGTCGCGCACGACGTGCCGCCCTCCGACGACCGTGTGCCGTACGTCCGCCGCTGTCGCGGCGAATACGGCCGTCTCGGCGCCGAGCCGTGGCGCTGGCCCCGCTGTTCTGACCGAGTCGAGGGCGAGGGTCGTCAGGTCGGCGCGGGCACCGGGTCCGATGGTCCCGGCGTCCGGCCAGCCGAGGGCGGCGTGTCCGTCGGCGGAGGCGGCGCGCAGCAGGGCCGCCGCGGGCCAGTGGCCCCGGGCGCGGGTGCGCAGGCGCTCGTTCAGTTCCATGGCGCGGGCCTCTTCGAGCAGGTCGATGACGGCGTGGCTGTCGGAGCCGAGGGAGAGCGGGGAGCCCGCCCGCTGGAGGGCGGCGGCCGGTCCGATGCCGTCCGCGAGGTCCCGTTCGGTCGTCGGGCACATACAGGTGCCGGTGCCGCTGCCGCCGATCAGGGCGATGTCCTCGCTGGTGAGGTGCGTGTTGTGGACGCCGGTGGTGCGCGGTCCGAGGACGCCGTGGTCGGCGAGGAGCCGGGTGGGGGTGCGGCCGTGGGCGGCCTGGCAGGCGTCGTTCTCGGCGGTCTGCTCGGACAGGTGCACATGCAGCGGGGCCCGCCGTTCCCCGGCCCAGTGGGCGACGGTGGCGAGTTGGTCGGCGGGCACGGCCCGTACGGAGTGGATCGCCGCCCCGATCCGTGCGTGATCCCGGTCCTTGAGAACTGAACAGCGTTGCGCCCAGGCGTCGGCCGTGCGGTCGGAGAAGCGGAGCTGGGGGGTGCTGGGCGGCTGCCCGAAGCCGGAGGACAGGTAGCAGGTGTCGAGGAGGGTGATGCGGATCCCGGCTTCGGCGGCGGCCTCGATGAGGGCCTCGCCCATCGCGTTGGGGTCGGCGTAGGGGGTGCCGCCGGGGGCGTGGTGGAGGTAGTGGAACTCGCCCACGGCGGTGATGCCGGCGAGGGCCATCTCGGCGTACGTCGCACGCGCGAGGGAGTAGTAGGTCTCCGGTGTGAGCCTCTCGGCTACCGCGTACATCACGTCGCGCCAAGCCCAGAATGATTCCGGGGCCCGCTCCGTGCCTTCCCCGTTCCTCCGCGCGAGCGGAGGTGAACCCGTGCCGCCGCCGACCTGGACGGTGCCGCGCAGGGCGCGGTGGAAGGCGTGGGAGTGGGCGTTGGCCAGGCCCGGGAGGGTGAGGCCGCGCAGGATCTCGGCGCCGGGCGGCGGGGCGGGGCGCTCCCGGTGGACGGCGGTGACGCGGCCGTCGTCGGTCTCCACGACGACGCCGGGCTCGACGTGGGTGCCGAGCCAGGCGTGCTCCAGCCAGTAGGTGCTCCGGGCGGCGGGGGCCGTCCGGGTGGTCGGGTGCGTCACGTGCGGAGCAGTCCTTCCAGTGCGTCGGCGAGGGCGAGTACCCCGGCGACGCAGTCGTCCTCGGTCGCGTGCTCGGCCGGGGAGTGGGAGACGCCGGTGGGGTTGCGTACGAACAGCATGGCGGTCGGGACGGTGCCGGAGAGGATCCCGGCGTCGTGCCCGGCGCCCGTGCCGAGGACGGGGACCTTGAGGTCGGTGTCCCGGCCGAGGACGCGGGCCAGTTCGTCGCGCAGGGCGTGGTCGAACTCGACGACGGGGGTGAAGGACTCGCGGACCACCTCCACGTCGACGCCGTGCGCGGCGGCGTGGTCGCGGGCGGCCCGCTCGACGCCGGTGACGACGGTGTCCAGGGTGGTCTGGTCGGCGGCGCGGGAGTCGAGCCAGCCGCGGACCAGGGAGGGGACGGCGTTGACGCCGTTCGGCTCGACGGCGATCTTGCCGAAGGTGGCGACGGCACCGGCGAGCCGCGCCTCGGACCGCGCGGCGAGCACGGTCTCGGCGTACGGCAGCATCGGGTCGCGGCGGTCCGCCAGCCGGGTCGTCCCGGCGTGGTTGGCCTCGCCCCGGAAGTCGAACCGCCACCGGCCGTGCGGCCAGATGGCGCTGGCCAGGCCGACCTGGTCGCCGGACAGGTCCAGCGCGCGGCCCTGTTCGACGTGGAGTTCGACGAACGCGCCGATGTGGGCGAGCCGTTCGGGGTCGGGGCCGATGGCGTCGGGGTCGTACCCGGCGGACGCCATGGCCTGGGGGAGGGTCACGCCGTCGCCGTCGGTGAGGCGGTGGGCCTGGTCGACGGTGAGGTGTCCGGCGGCGAGGCGGGAGCCGACGCAGGCGAGGCCGAAGCGGGCGCCTTCCTCGTCGCCGAAGTTGACGATGCCGAAGGGCTTGCCGAAGGGCACGTCCCGGCCGCGCAGTTCGTCCAGCGCGGCGAACGCGGAGACGACGCCGAGCGGCCCGTCGAAGGCCCCGCCGTCCGGCACGGAGTCCAGGTGCGAGCCGGTGACGACGGTGTCCCCGGCGGCGGGGTCGCCGAGCCAGGCCCACTGGTTGCCGTTCCGGTCGACCTCGTAGGCCAGCCCGCGCGTCTCGGCCTGCTCCCGGAACCAGGCCCGGCACTCGGCGTCGGGTCCGGTCCAGGCGTAGCGGCGGTAGCCACCGGAGGCGGCGCTGCGGCCCACCGGCAGCAGCTCCGCCCACATGCGGTGGAAGCTCACGCGCCGTCACCTTCCCGCATCGGCACCCGCACGCCCCGCTCCCCCGCCACCGACTCCGCGATGTCGTACCCGGCGTCGACGTGGCGGATGACGCCCATGCCGGGGTCGTTCGTCAGCACCCGGCGGATCTTCTCGCCCGCGAGGGCCGTCCCGTCGGCCACCGTCACCTGCCCGGCGTGCAGGGAGCGGCCCATGCCGACGCCGCCGCCGTGGTGGAGGGAGACCCAGGACGCCCCGGAGGCCACGTTGACCATGGCGTTCAGCAGCGGCCAGTCGGCGATCGCGTCGGAGCCGTCGAGCATCGCCTCGGTCTCCCGGTAGGGGGAGGCGACGGAGCCGCAGTCGAGGTGGTCGCGGCCGATGACGATCGGCGCGGCCAGCTCACCGGAGGCGACCATGTCGTTGAAGCGCTCACCGGCACGGTCCCGTTCCCCGTAGCCGAGCCAGCAGATGCGCGCGGGCAGGCCCTGGAAGTGGACGCGTTCGCCCGCCAGCCTGATCCAGCGGGCCAGGGACTCGTTCTCGGGGAAGAGGTCGAGGATCGCCCGGTCGGTCTTGTGGATGTCGGCGGGGTCGCCGGAGAGCGCGGCCCAGCGGAAGGGGCCCTTGCCCTCGCAGAAGAGGGGCCGGATGTAGGCGGGCACGAAGCCGGGGAAGGCGAAGGCGCGGTCGTACCCGGCGAGCTGGGCCTCGCCGCGGATGGAGTTGCCGTAGTCGAAGACCTCGGCACCGGCGTCCTGGAAGCCGACCATCGCCTCGACGTGCCGGGCCATGGACTCCCGGGCGCGCACGGTGAACCCGGCGGGGTCCTTGGCGGCGGCGTCGGCCATGTCCTCGAAGGCGAGGCCGGCCGGCAGGTAGGCGAGGGGGTCGTGGGCGGAGGTCTGGTCGGTGACGATGTCGATGGGGGCGTCCATCGCGAGGAGCCGGGGGACCAGTTCGGCGGCGTTGCCGAGGACGCCGACGGAGAGCGGGCGGCGGGCGTCCCGGGCCTCCACGGCCAGGCGCAGGGCCTCGTCGAGGGAGTCGGCCCTGACGTCGAGGTAGCGGTGTTCGATGCGGCGCTCGATGGCGCGGGGGTCGCAGTCGACGCAGATCGCGACGCCGTCGTTCATGGTGACGGCGAGGGGCTGGGCGCCGCCCATGCCGCCGAGTCCGGCGGTGAGGGTGATCGTCCCGGCGAGGGTGCCGCCGAACTTCTTGGCGGCGACGGCGGCGAACGTCTCGTAGGTGCCCTGGAGGATGCCCTGGGTGCCGATGTAGATCCAGGAACCGGCGGTCATCTGCCCGTACATGGTCAGGCCGAGGGCCTCCAGGCGGCGGAACTCCTCCCAGGTGGCCCAGTCGCCGACGAGGTTGGAGTTGGCGATGAGGACGCGCGGGGCCCACTCGTGGGTCTGCATCACGCCGACGGGGCGGCCGGACTGGACGAGCATGGTCTCGTCCCGCTTGAGGGTCTTCAGGGTGCGCACCATCGCGTCGAAGGAGCGCCAGTCGCGGGCGGCCTTGCCGGTGCCGCCGTAGACGACGAGCTTGTCCGGGTGCTCGGCGACCTCCGGGTCCAGGTTGTTCTGGAGCATCCGCAGGGCGGCCTCCTGCGGCCATCCCAGGGCGCTCGGTTCCGTACCGCGCGGGGCTCGGACGGGTCGGGGTCCTGACATGAACGGCCTCCCGGGAGGGATGGTGGTGGACTCTGGCGACTGTTGCGGACTCTATTCACATCCTGGGCTGATGAATAGAGCTAGTCAATACGGGGGGCGGTGCGGCACGGGCCGCCCGGTGGATGTTTGGCTGAACGCATGACGCACGAAACAGGCACGGACGTGGAAGCAGCCGAGCGGGCGGCCCGGCGCGACGAGGCGGTGCGGGCCGCCGTGGAACAGGGGCTGGTCGGGCCGGACAACCCGATCGTCGGCCTGCTCGACGTCCCCGGCATCCGCGCCTCGGCGGCGGCGCTGCGGGCGGCGTTCGACGAGGTCACCGCGCCCGGCACGCCGGTGCTGCACGCCTTCGCGGTGAAGGCGACCCCGCTGGTGCCGGTGCTGCGGCTGCTGCGCGACACCGGCCTGGGCGCGGAGGTGGCGAGCCCCGGTGAGCTGGCGCTGGCCCGCGCGGCGGGGCTGCCGCCGGAGCGGACGGTGCTGGACTCGCCCGCCAAGACCCCGGCCGAGCTGCGGGAGGCGCTGGCGCTGGGCATCGCCGTCAACGCGGACAACCCGCAGGAGCTGGACCGCATCGACGCCCTGATGCGGTCGGCGCCGAGCCGGTCCCCGATCGGGCTCCGGGTGAACCCGCAGGTCGGCGGCGGTTCCATCGAGGCGCTGTCGACGGCGACGGCGACGTCGAAGTTCGGGGTGGCGCTGCGGGACGAGGGCGCGCGGGAGTGGGTCATACGGGCGTACCAGGAGCGGCCGTGGCTGCGGCGGCTGCACGCGCACACCGGCTCGCAGGGCATCGCGCTGCCGCTGATGGCGCAGGGGGTGGCGCGGACGTACGAACTCGCCGAGGAGATCAACCAGCGGCTCGGACGGCAGCAGATCGACACCGTCGACATCGGCGGCGGACTGCCGGTGAACTTCTCCTCGGAGGCGACGGCGCCGACGTACGCCGACTACGCGCGGCTGCTGCGGGAGACGGTGCCGGGGCTGTTCGACGGGCGGTACGGGCTGGTGACCGAGTTCGGGCGGTCGCTGCTGGCGAAGCACGGCACGGTGGTGGCGCGGGTCGAGTACACCAAGAGCGCGGGCGGGCGGCCGGTCGCCGTCACCCACGCGGGCGTGCAGGTCGCCACCAGGACGGTGTACGTGCCGGGTGCGTGGCCGCTGCGGATCGGCGCGTACGACGCCAAGGGGCGGCCGAAGGCGGGGCCGGACGTGGTGCAGGACGTGGCCGGGCCCGCCTGTTTCGCGGGGGACCTGCTGGCCGAGGGGCGTGCGCTGCCGCTGCTGGAGCCGGGGGACTATGTGACGGCGCTGGACACCGGGGCGTACTACTTCGCGCACCACTACGCGTACAACTCGCTGGCGCGGCCGGGTATCCACGGGTTCGCTCCGGACGGGAGCGGGCAGGTCGTGTTCGCCGTGGTGCGGGAGGAGCAGTCGGTGCGGGAGATCGTCGCCGAGGCCGGCGGGGCGCACGGTGGGGCGCTTACGGGGTTGGCCTAGCGGGGCGGTGGGGGGCGCGGGCGCGGTGGTCCGGTGCCGGTGCGTCGTGGCTTGTCGCGCAGTTCCCCGCGCCCCTGGGGCACCTGCCGCGTCCCGCGTCGCCAAGCCAAGGCGCCTCAGTGCGCCCCCCTGAAAACGCCTCAACGCCCCCTGAAAACCCCTCCGCGCCTCCGAAAAGCGCCTCGGCGTTCCCGAGAACGCCTCCGCGTCCCCGTCAGACCAGCGCCGCCGTCGGCTTCCGGCGTCGGCCGCCCGGGATGGCGTCACCGGCCGCGATGCCGGTGCTGCGGTACGCCTTGACCGGCTTGCCCGTGGGGTTGCCGCCGCGGCGGTCGAGCCAGTCCACGCGGACCCACAGCAGTTCCTCGGCGGCGCGCTCCCGGCGGCCGAGCCACGCGGCCTTCAGCCACAGCCCCACCCCGGCGCCCGCCAGCGCCATGCCGCCCGCCGCGGGCACCGCGAAGGCGCTGCCGAGGGCGGCGAGGAAGGCGAGCAGGAGCCACCAGCGGTGACCGCGGTGCCAGGTGCGGGCGGTGACCGCGCGGTCCTGGAGGACGTCGTTGCGGCCCGCGCGGGCGGCGCCCTTGGCGAGGGCGGCGTACCGCCCGCGGCGCGGCAGGGCGACCGCGACGGCCACCACGATGAGGAGGGCCGCTCCGGCGAGCACCCCGATCCGGCGCCCGGTGACACCCGGCACCGCCACGCCGATCCCGGCCGCGGCCACGCCGAGCCACCACATCGGCGCCGCCCCGGCCCGTACGACGACCGCCACCCGAGCCAGTCCCTGACCTCCGCGCGCCACGATCCGCCTCCTCGTCGCCCAGCACATCCGTGCATCCGTCATCTGCGCAGTCCTGTCGGGCAGGCAGGGTAACGAGCGAACGTGAGACGCGTCTGAGAAAGACGCGCGCCCCGGACGTCGCCCCGGGCACGCCCCACCAGCCCACGGACTACCCCACGATTTACTCCACGGGCTACTCCACGAACAAGCCCCGTGCCGCCGCCCGTGCGTCGAACTCCTCCAGGCGGGCCTGCGCCTCCGGCAGGTCGTCGCACATCGCCTCCAGCAGGACCCGGCCGAGCAGCATCGGGGCGCAGGCGGTGTCGAAGGCGAGGCCGGTGCCGACGGCGGCGGGCAGCAGCACGTCGGAGACCTTGGCGACCGGCGCGAACGCCGAGTCGGCGACGGTGACGACGGTCAGTCCGGCCTCCTTGGCGTAGCCGAGGGTGTCGAGGACCTCGCGCGGGTGCCGGGGCAGGGCGAAGCAGAGCAGCGCGGAGGCGCCCGCGCGGACGGCGCCGTCGATCCGGTCCTGGACCATCGTGCCGCCCTCGTGGAACAGCCGGACGTCGGGGTGGACCTTGGCGGCGAAGTAGGCGAAGCCGTACGCCTGGGCGGCGGCGGCGCGCAGCCCGAGCACCGGCAGCGGGCGGGAGGCGGCGAGCAGCGCGCCCGCCCGGCGTACGGGGCGCGGGTCGGCGAGGAGGGCGGCGAGGAGGCGCAGGTTCTCGATCTCGGACTCGACGGCCTGCTGGTAGGCGTTGAACTGAGCGGCCGGTCTCGTCTGTTCGGCGGGCGCGACCTCGCGCAGGTGCCGGCGCAGCGCGGGGTAGCCGTCGAAGCCGAGGGCGACGGCGAAGCGGGTCACGGACGGCTGGCTGACCCCGGCGAGTTCGGCCAGTTCCACGCTGGACAGGAAGGGCACGTCGGCGGCGCGGCGCACCATGTGGTGGGCGATGCGCCGCTGGGTGGGGGTGAGCCGGTGCCCTTCGAAGAGGGTCTGGAGCCGGGCGGCGGGGCTGTCCGCGGGGCTCTCGTCACGGCGGTCGGTGCCGGTCATGGTGTGGTGCTCCCCCTGTGGATGTCCGTGAACCGGTCGAGCAGTCGGGCCGCGGCCGTCACGTCGTCCGTGAGTGGCCGGTCGGCCCAGTCCCCGTCGAGTACCTGCTCGGCGAGGGCCAGCGCCCGCCCCACCGGCGGCTTCGGGCCGGGCCGCAGCTCGCGCTGGCGCAGCGCCCGTACGGCGGCGACGAGTTCGCAGCCGACGACGAGCCGGTAGGCGGCGCAGGCGCGCAGGGTCTGGCGGGCGGCGAGTGAGGCGAAGCTGGCCTGTTCCTCGACGCCCCGGGAGAGCACGGCGTGGCCGAGGGAGGCGGGCGCGGAGCAGGCACGCAGGTCACCGAGGGCGGCGGCGGCCGAGTACTCCAGGATCATCACGCCGGACGCGGCGGGTTCGTGGTCGGCGAGGAAGGGCCGCAGCCGGGTGAAGGCGGGCTCGTTGAGGGTGGAGAGCCGGGCCGTGGACAGCCGGGCGACCTGCGTCAGGGCGAGCCGGAAGTGGTCCAGGGCGAGGGCGAGCTGGGCCTGGTAGAAGCCGCCGTGGTGGTAGGCGGCCTGGTCCTCGGCGGAGATCAGGGGGTTCTCGGCGGCGGCGTTGATCTCGACGGCGATGACGTCGTCCAGGGTGTCGGCGGCGTCGAGGGCGGGGCCGTGTATCTGGGGCAGGCAGCGGAAGCCGTACGGGTCCTGGATGCGGCCGAGCGGTGGCTGCGGGCGGTCGGCGGCGCCGATCAGGGCGCGCATCCGGCGGGCGGCCTCGGCACTGCCGCGGTGCGGTCGGGCGGCGTGCACGGGGGCGGCGTAGGGCTCGTGGGAGCCGTCGACGGCGAGCAGGGACAGCGCGGCGACGACCTCGGTGGCGGCGAGCAGGCCGCGCAGCTCGCGCAGGGCGAGTGCGGCCTGGCCGAGGGTGAGGGCGTTGCTGCTGATCAGGGCGAGGGCGTCGTTGTTGTCGAGCGGCTGGGGCGGCGGGGCGCCGGTGCCGTGCCAGGGGTGCTCACCGGCGAGGGCGAGTCCCGCCTGGGCGAGGGCGGCGATGTCGCCGGTGCCGACCGAGCCGTACTCGTTGACGACGGGGTGGGCGCCGTTGGTCAGCGCCTCGCAGAGCGCGGTGACGACGCTGGGCCGCAGTCCGGCGCCGCCCGCGAGGATCTGGTTGGCGCGGACGGCGAGCATGGCGCGGACCTGCCGGGCGGGCAGTTCCTCGCCGATGCCCCCGGCGTGGCTGCGCAGCAGCCGCAGTCCGTGCCCGGCGGCGGCCTCGGTCGGCACCGGCACGGAGCGGTTGGCGCCGACGCCGGTGGAGCGGCCGTAGACCCGGCCGGTGACGGCGAGCCGCCGGGCGGTGTGCCAGGAGAGCTCGGCGCGGCGCATCCCGTCCGGCGCGGGGACCGGGCGCGCGGCCCCGTCGGCGAGCCGTACGACGTCGGCGGCGGAGAGCCCGGCCCCGTCGAGCACGACGACGTCCCCCGGGACCCGCGCCGCGGGCACCCCGGCCCCGCCCACCGCACGAACCGTATGAGACACAGCCCGCAGCCCCTCTCCGCCCACACGCCCCATTCACTCCAGCAGAACTCTGCATGGAGTCATGCAGCCGAGCAAGCGGAGGAAAGAACTCCGCGCCCGGGAGGGCGGGCGCGGAGAGACGGTGACGGCGGCGGGACCGGCCGTGGGCGGCGTGGCGGCCTGGCGCCACGCCGTGGCGGAGTGGCAGCGTCACGCCGTGGCGGAGTGGCAGCGCGGCGGAGTGGCAGCGTGGCGGAGTGGCAGCGTGGCGGAGTGGCAGCGTGGCGGACGCGCGGCGTCAGCCCGCGCGGCCCGCCTTCAGCGCCGCCGCGATCTGCACCGCGCGGCGGGCCTGGTGGCGGGCCGCCTCCAGGGCGACGTCGCCGGGCGCGCCCTCGCCCGCCACGTGGGAGGTGCCGTAGGGGTTGCCCGACTTGAACTGGACGGGGTCGGTGTAGCCGGGCGGCACGATGATGCCGCCCCAGTGGTAGAAGGTGTTCGCCAGCGCCAGGATGGTGGACTCCTGCCCGCCGTGGGCGGTGTTGGAGGCGGTGAAGGCCGAGTACACCTTGCCCGCGAGCGCGCCCTTGAACCACAGGGGCCCGGTGGTCTCCATGAACGCCCGCAGCTGGCTGGCCGGGTTGCCGAAGCGGGTGGGCGTGCCGAGCAGCACCACGTCGGCCCACTCCAGGTCGTCGAGGCTCGGCCGGGGGATGTCGGCGGTGTCCTTCAGGTGCCGGGCCCACTCCGGGCGGCTGTCGACGGCCTCCTGCGGCGCCGTCTCGGCGGCCCTGCGCAGCCGTACCTCGGCACCCGCCTTCTCCGCGCCCTCGGCGACGGCCTGCGCCAGGGCGTGCACGTTCCCCGTGGCGCTGTAGTAGATGATCGCGACCTTGACGCTGTCCACCGTGGGTTCCCTTCCTCGTGCCCGGATCGCCGTCATCCTCTGGCGTCCGGCTGGAGAAGCGCCGCAGCTCCGCTTGAGCCCGTCACCGCCCCAACACCTGTGCGGGCGACGGAGGTTACCGTGACGCTGACGCACCGCGGACCGAGGGCGAAGGGGGATGGCGGTGGCACTGAAGGCGCTCCGCTCGGCGCTTGAGGCCCTGTACGTCAGGCGCCTGACGCGCGCCCTGGAGGGCAGACCGCGCCCCCGGCACGTCGCCATCATGCTGGACGGCAACCGCCGGTGGGCCCGCGGCACCGGGCACGACGACGTCCGGGAGGGCTACCGGGTCGGCGGCGCCAAGGTCGGCGAGTTCCTGCGCTGGTGCGACGCGGCGGGCATCGAGCAGGTCACCCTGTGGATGCTCTCCGACGACAACCTGCACCGGCCGCCGGACCAGCTCGGCCCGCTGCTCGGCATCATCGAGGAGACCGTGGCGAGCGTCTGCGCCGCCGACGAGGACTGGCGGGTCGAGATCATCGGCGCCGCCGACCTGCTGCCCGACGACACCGCGCGGTCCCTGAAGTCCGCCGCCTCGCGCACCAGCGGCCGGACGGGCCTCAAGGTGGACGTGGCGGTCGGCTACGGCGGGCGCCGCGAGATCATCGACGCGGTCCGGACCGCCTTCGACAAGCACATCGCCTCCGGCGGGGACCCGCGGCAGCTGGCCGAGGTCTTCGACCTCCAGCACATCTCCGACAACCTGTACTCGTCCCGCCACGACGCCGACTTCATCATCCGCACCTCCGGCGAGCAGCGGCTGTCGGGCTTCCTGCTCTGGCAGTCCGCGTACGCGGAGGTGCACTTCGTGGACGTCCTGTGGCCCGCCTTCCGGCAGGTGGACCTGTTGCGCGCGCTGCGCTCGTACGCCGCCCGGGAGCGCCGCTACGGCAGGTGACCCCAGGCAAACAGGGGGGCTAACCCCAGTGCGGCCGTCGGCGCCGGTTTCCTACCGTGGGGGCATGAGCGGAATGGACGCGCGGGACACCGACCTGAAGAAGGACCTCGACGCCACCCTGCGGGCACGCAGGGACCTGGGCGACGACTACGACTCCGCGCTGGTGGAGTCCTTCCTGGAGAAGCTCGACCAGCGCATGGACGCCACGGTCGACCGCCGGGTGCGGCGGCAGCTCGCCGAGCAGCAGATGGTGGTGGCCCGCGACGCGCGGTCGCCGAAGCCGACGGACACCTGGGGGGAGCGGTTCGGCTTCGGCATCGTCTCGCTGGTGCTGGCCGTCCCGCTGTCCGGCATCGGCGGCGGCGTCGCGGGCCTGCCCGGTCTGCTGGTGGCGTGGGCGGGCATCGTGGGCGTCAACGCCGTCCAGGCGGCCCGCACACACCCGGGCCTGTTCGGCCGCCACCGCGCCGCCCGCCGGGACGGCGACGCCTGGGAGGACTGACCTCCCCCGCGCGCCCCCGGTCTCACACCTGCCGGGTCGGCAGGACGACGATCTGCCGCAGGTTGACCCGGCGCGGCCTGCTCACCGTGTACGCGACGACGTCGGCCAGTTCCCCGGCGGACAGCGCGCCGACGGCGTCCCGCATGGCGCCGACCTCCCGCGCCAGCCGCCCGTCCTCGATCCGGTCGATCAGCTCGCTCTCGACGAACCCCGGCTCGACGTTGGTGACCCGGACGTCCCGCGGCCCGTACTCGGTGCGCAGGACCTGCGAGAGATGGGTGACGGCGGCCTTGCTGGCGCTGTAGACGGCGTAGTCGGGGAAGACCACGTGCGCGCCGATGGACGACACGTTGACGATGTCGGCGGTACGGCCGTCCGCCGCCGCCCGCACCAGGTCGTCGCTGAACGCGCCGGTGACCCGCAGCACTCCGGTGACGTTGGTGTCGAGCATCCGCCGCCACTCGTCCACGCGCTGGTCGGCCACCGGGTGGCGGACGTGTCGGCGCGCAGCGAGGAGTTCCGCCGGATGTGGGAGGACCACGCGGTCCGCCCCTGCGACACCGGCGTCAAACGCCTCCGCCACCCGGTCACGGGCCTGCTGACGCTCCCCTACGAGACCCTGACGATCCCCACGTCCCCGGACCAGACGATCGTCACCTACGTCCCGGAAGAGGACACGGAGACGGCGGACCGCCTGACCATGCTGGCAAGTGGGAAAGCGACCACGACCGCCACCGTCAATTGAGCAACCACGACCCAGCGCACCAGGTCCGCGAAAGCGGCGCCGGTTCAGGCGCGAAGAGTGCGCGCGGGGACCGCCGCACCCCCGTAGGACGGGGGGCGGGACGACGGCGGTCCCCGCGGGGGACGCGGCCGGGGCGGGCCCGGCGTCGCGTCCTTGGCGTCCTTGGAGGTCCGGGAGCCGCTCCGGAGGTCCTTGGCGCCGTTCGGTGTCGGCCCGGGCGGGGAGCCGCTCCCGCCCTGCCGACGCCCACCAATCTGCCGGACGCGTGTTAAGCGGGTGCTGCGCGGACGTGACGCGCTCGTACCACTTCCGGGAAGACCAGACGGGCCGCGGGCGCCGTAAGACCGCCGCCCGCGCGGCCCGTTCACCGCACGTTCGCCGTCACTTACCGGTCTTGGCGAGGAAGGACAGCAGGTCCTGGCGGCTGATGACGCCGGTGGGCTTGCCCTCGACGAGGACGATCGCGGCGTCCGCGGTGCCGAGCACGGACATCAGGTCCGCGACCGGCTCACCGGAGCCGACCTGCGGCAGCGGGGCCGACAGGTGCTTCTCCAGCGGGTCGTCGAGGGAGGCCCGCCTGGTGAACAGCGCGTCGAGCAGCTCGCGTTCGACGACCGACCCGACGACCTCGGCGGCCATCACGTCGGGGTGCCCGGCGCCCGGCTTGACGACCGGCATCTGCGAGACGCCGTACTCGCGCAGCACCTCGATGGCCTGGCCGACGGTCTCCTCGGGGTGCATGTGGACGAGGGAGGGCAGTACGCCGCCCTGCTTGTCGTCGAGGACGTCGGCGACGCGGGCGCTGGGACCGGCGTCCTCCAGGAAGCCGTAGTCGGCCATCCACTCGTCGTTGAAGATCTTGCTGAGGTAGCCGCGCCCGCTGTCCGGGAGCAGGACGACGACCACGTCGTCCTCGCCGAGCCGTTCGGCGACCTTCAGCGCGGCGACGACGGCCATGCCGCAGGAGCCGCCGACCAGGAGGCCCTCCTCCTTGGCGAGGCGGCGGGTCATCTGGAAGGAGTCCTTGTCGGAGACGGCGACGATCTCGTCCGCGACGTCGCGGTCGTAGGCGGTGGGCCAGAAGTCCTCACCGACGCCCTCGACGAGGTACGGCCGTCCGGAGCCGCCGGAGTAGACGGAGCCCTCGGGGTCGGCGCCGACGACCTGGACGCGTCCGTCGCTGACCTCCTTGAGGTAGCGGCCGGTGCCGGAGATGGTGCCGCCGGTGCCGACGCCCGCCACGAAGTGGGTGATCTTCCCCTCGGTCTGCTCCCACAGCTCGGGACCGGTGGAGTGGTAGTGGGAGAGCGGGTTGTGCGGGTTGGAGTACTGGTCGGGCTTCCAGGCGCCGGGCGTCTCGCGGACCAGCCGGTCGGAGACGTTGTAGTAGGAGTCGGGGTGCTCGGGGGCGACGGCGGTCGGGCAGACGACCACCTCGGCGCCGTACGCCCGCAGCACGTTGATCTTGTCGGTGGAGACCTTGTCGGGGCAGACGAAGATGCAGTGGTAGCCCTTCTGCTGGGCCACGATCGCCAGCCCCACGCCGGTGTTGCCGCTGGTCGGCTCGACGATCGTGCCACCGGGCCGCAGCTCGCCGCTCCGCTCGGCCGCCTCGATCATGCGCAGGGCGATGCGGTCCTTCACCGACCCGCCCGGGTTGAAGTACTCCACCTTGGCCAGGACGGTCGCCCTGATGCCCTGGGTGACGTGGTTGAGCCGCACCAGCGGGGTGTTGCCGACGAGGCTGATCATCGAGTCGTGGAACTGCACCGTTGTCTCCGGTCGCCGCTTGGGAAGTGGTCGTGATGGGTGCCGCCAGCCTAAGGGCCGGAGGGCCCGTTCACTGACTGTCGAGATTGACGCACCGTCGGTACGGGGCAAGCAGAGGGTGTACGGCTATGGAGGGAGGTGTCGCCGACCCATGACGAGGATGTCGAGGGCACGGGTGGCCCGGCGCATCGCGGCCGGTGCGGCCTACGGCGGGGGCGGTGTCGGACTGGCCGGCGCGGCGGCCGTCGGACTGGTGCTGGCCGAGGTGCGGCTGGCGAAGCGGCAGGTGGGCAACGGCGGCGGCACCCCGGTCCACGTGCCGAACGCGAACGGCCTGTACGTCCATCCCTACACCACCTCCGGCGAACCTCCCCTGCTGCTGACCCTGCTGGGCGACTCCACGGCCGCGGGCCAGGGCGTCCACCGGGCGAGCCAGACGCCGGGCGCGCTGCTGGCGTCGGGGCTCGCGGCGGTCGCGGAGCGCCCGGTCCGGCTGCGGAACGTGGCCCTGCCCGGTGCCCGGTCCGACGACCTGGAGCGGCAGGTGTCGCTGACCCTGGCGGACCAGGACCGGGTGCCCGACATCTGCGTGATCATGATCGGCGCCAACGACGTCACCCACCGGATGCCGCCGACCCGTTCGGTGCGCTGCCTGGCCACGGCGGTACGGCGGCTGCGCACCGCCGGTGCCGAGGTGGTCGTCGGCACCTGTCCCGACCTGGGCACCATCGAGCCGGTGCAGCAGCCGCTGCGCTGGCTGGCGCGCCGGGCCTCGCGGCAGCTGGCGGCGGCGCAGACGATCGGCGTGGTGGAGCAGGGCGGGCGCACGGTGTCGCTGGGCGACCTGCTGGGCCCGGAGTTCGCGGCCAACCCGCGCGAGCTGTTCGGCCCGGACAACTACCACCCCTCCGCCGAGGGCTACGCCACCGCCGCGATGGCGGTGCTGCCGACCGTGTGCGCCGCGCTCGGCCTGTGGCCCGCGGAGGAGGAGCGTCCCGACGCCGCCCGCCACGAGGGCTTCCTGCCCGTCGCCCGCGCCGCCGCGGAGGCCGCCTCGGAGGCGGGCACGGAGGTCGCCGCGGCCCTTCCCACGGGCCCGCGCGGTCCCTGGGCCCTGCTCAAGCGGCGCAGGCGGCGCCGGGTGCCGACGGCGGACCTGGACGCGGTGGACTCGGGCCCGGCGGGGCGGTGAGCGCGCGAGGCGGAGTTCACCGGAAGGCGTCTAAGCAAGCGCTTGGAAAAGAGGCCCGTGTCACACCACAATGGCAGTGACCGAGCGCTTACCTCCCGGTAATTTCGCCCGTACGCCCTACCGTCGTCGTCTGGAGCCGTGATGCCCGAAGCCGTGATCGTCTCAGCCGCCCGCTCCCCCATCGGCCGCGCCTTCAAGGGCTCACTCAAGGACCTGCGCCCCGACGACCTGACCGCCACGATCATCCAGGCGGCGCTCGCCAAGGTCCCAGAGCTGGACCCGAAGGACATCGACGACCTGATGCTGGGCTGCGGTCTGCCCGGCGGCGAGCAGGGCCACAACCTCGGCCGGATCGTCGCCGTACAGATGGGCATGGACCACCTGCCGGGCTGCACGATCACCCGGTACTGCTCCTCGTCGCTGCAGACCTCGCGGATGGCGCTGCACGCCATCAAGGCGGGCGAGGGCGACGTCTTCATCTCGGCCGGTGTCGAGATGGTCTCGCGCAGCGTCAAGGGCACCAGCGACGGGATGCCCGACACCCACAACCCGCTGTTCGCCGACGCCGAGGCCCGGACCGCCGAGGTCGCCCAGTCCGAGGGCTCCTCCTGGCACGACCCGCGCGAGGACGGCCTGCTGCCCGACCCGTACATCGCGATGGGCCAGACCGCCGAGAACCTCGCCCGCCTCAAGGGCGTCACCCGCCAGGACATGGACGAGTTCGGCGTCCGCTCGCAGAACCTCGCCGAGGAGGCCATCAAGAACGGCTTCTGGGAGCGCGAGATCACCCCGGTCACACTGCCCGACTCCACCGTGGTCAGCAAGGACGACGGTCCCCGCGCCGGGGTCACCCTGGAGGGCGTCGCGGGCCTGAAGCCGGTCTTCCGCCCCGACGGCCTGGTCACCGCGGGCAACTGCTGCCCGCTCAACGACGGCGCCGCCGCCCTGGTGATCATGTCCGACACCAAGGCGCGCGAGCTGGGCCTGACCCCGCTGGCCCGGATCGTCTCCACCGGCGTCTCCGGCCTCTCCCCGGAGATCATGGGCTACGGCCCCGTCGAGGCGTCCCAGCAGGCGCTGTCCCGCGCCGGTCTCGGCATCGGCGACATCGACCTGGTCGAGATCAACGAGGCGTTCGCCGCGCAGGTCATCCCCTCCTACCGCGACCTCGGCATCCCGCTGGAGAAGCTGAACGTCAACGGCGGCGCCATCGCCGTCGGCCACCCCTTCGGCATGACCGGCGCCCGGATCACCGGCACGCTGATCAACTCCCTGCAGTGGCACGACAAGCAGTTCGGCCTGGAGACCATGTGCGTCGGCGGCGGCCAGGGCATGGCGATGGTCATCGAGCGCCTGAGCTGACCCGTACGGCCAACCCCGCGGGAACACTTCGGTAACCGCGGGGAAACGTTGCGTCACGCAGCGGCCCGGAGTCCGGGATACCCCTGGACGCCGGGCCGCTTTGTGATGCAATCTCCCCCAGGATGTGACCTATCTCCCTCATCCCAGTAACCACGCAGGTCAGCGCAGTCCACGGGGTAACAGCCGACCCAGCCCCCTGTCCGATTCGTGACGTTACGCACTGACAGCTGGTTAGTTCACCCATCAAGCTGATGTAGGAAGTCGGGGGTCGACCTTGAACCGGGAGTACGTCAGTGAGCGCCATGCCGATCGCCTTGCTGGTCACCACGGCCGCCACGGGCGCCGTGGGCGTCGCCGTCCTGCGCACCCTGTTGCAGTTGAGGCGGCAGTTCACGGCCCTGCACGCCGAACTGGTCGCTAGCCGCACCGCCCGCGCCGTGGTGCCCGCGGCCCGCCGGGCCGCCGACGCCGACGAGATACGCGCCGCCGTCGCCGAGGCCCTCGCCGAGGAACGCGAGCGCGAGCTGGCCGAGGCCCGCGCCTTCTGGGCCGCCCAGGAGGCCCGCGACGCCCCGGACACCCCGACCCTGCTGGGCGGCGTGCCCGACGGCGAGCTGTTCCTGCCCCGGCAGGCGGACTTCGCGGGCCTGGAGCCGGTCACCGAGCCCGGCCCCGAGCCCGACGACTTCTCCCCCAGGGACTACGTCCAGGGAGGGGCCCCCAGCGACTCCCCGGAGCTGGCCGCGGCCCGCCGCCGCCATCCCTCGCACCCCGACTTCGTGCCGAACCCGTCACCGGTGGTGAACGACCACGAGCGCACGGTCGCCACCCTGGAGGAACTCGCCGCCTCCCACACCGAGCTGACCGACGTCCGCCCCGGCCCGCTGGGCACCCTCGACGTCTACGTCTTCGCCGACGGCACCACCCTGTGCATGACCCCCGGCCACCGCGAGACCGCCGAACGCCTCGCCGCGGCCCTGCGCACCGGCGAGACGCCGGTCCTGCTGGGCGGCTCCGGCATCTCGGGCGCGTACACCCTGACGTTCGCGTGCGGCGAGGAGAAGGTCTACATCCTGGCGGACCGGGTCATAGCGTCGCTCTGACCCCGCGCCGCCCCCGCCCTCACACCCCCGCCCGCTTCTGCGCCTCCTCCACCGCCCGCACCGCCTCGGCGACGTCCTCGTCCGTCGTCAGGACGACGGCCAAGTCCCGCCCCGCCACGGTGACCTGGTCGGCCGCCGCGAACATCCCCGCGTCCGGCATCACCCGGGGCTCCGCCCCGGGCGCCTCAAGGGCCTGCGACCACCGTGCCAACTCCCGGGCCAGCGCCAGCGCCTCCGCCGCGGCACCCCGCTGGAGCCGACTCTGCGGCGCGGCCCGCAGCCGGTCGGCGAAATGGTCAACGGCATGGATCAAAGACGTCGTATCCACCACGGCGCGAGCCTACGCACCCCACCCGGGCTGTTGCCAACGGGCGAACGCTCAGGCACGGTGACCTGAAGGACCGGCTTACATCCCCTGCGTCCGGAGGCGCCGATGTCCCAAGTCTTCTCCGAGGAGACCCATCGCAATCTGCTCGCCCGCATCCCCCACTGCACCGGCCGTGAAGTGTCCGACTGGTTGCGCACCGTCGAGGACGGCCCCAGTCTCTTCCGCTTCGAGGAGAAGGTCAGCTGGCTGCGCCATGAGCACAACCTGGCGTACGGCCACGCCAAAGCGATCATTCACGAGTACGACCTGAGGAGGGCCGCGCGCAAACTGCTCTGAGCGCGCATCTGTTCTGCTGGGACACGCCGAAGGGCCCCGGGCGTGCGCCCGGGGCCCTTCGCACACACTGTCGGCGTCAGTCGCTGCTGTTGAGGATCGCGATGAGCCGCAGGAACTCCAGGTAGATCCAGACCAGCGTCATCGTGAGGCCGAACGCGGCGAGCCACGCCTCCTCGCGCGGGGCGCCGTAGGTGATGCCGTCCTCGACCTGCTTGAAGTCCAGGGCGAGGAAGGCGGCGCCGAGCAGGATGCCGATGATGCCGAAGGCGATGCCGAGGCCGCCGCTGCGGAAGCCGAGGCCGTCACCGCCGCCGAAGACGGCGAACAGCAGGTTGACCGCCATGAGCATCACGAAGCCGAGCGCCGCGGCCATCACGAAGCCGTAGAAGCGCCGGTTGACGCGGATCCAGCCCGCCTTGTAGGCGATCAGCACCGCGGTGAAGACGGCGAGCGTGCCGATCACCGCCTGCATGGCCGCGCCGTCGGCGATGCGGTTGTCCACGACGCTGGAGACGACGCCGAGGAAGACACCCTCCAGGGCGGCGTACGACAGGATCAGCGCGGGCGACGCCGTGCGCTTGAAGGACTGCACCAGCGCCAGCACCATGCCGAGCAGGGCGGCGCCGATGGCGATGCCGTACGAGCGGCCGATGTTGGCGTCGTCGACCGGCAGCAGCGCCCACGCGAGGGCGGCCGTCACGACGAGAACGCCGAGCGTGGTGCCGGTGCGCATGACGACGTCGTCCATCGTCATCCGGCCGGTGGTGACCGGGGCCTGCGGCGGGACGCCGGGCTGGAGGCCCTGCTGTGCGTAGGGGTTCTGCGCGTACGGGTTGCCGGCCTGCGGCTGGGCGTAGGGGTTGCCCTGCGTGCCGACAGCTGCTCCCCCGGCCTGCGGCGCGGTGTTGAAGCCCGCGTAGCCGTTGTCGCGGCTGAACCCCCGTCGCGAGAAGACCGGGTTGCTGCTCCTCATTTCACTCCTCCATGGCCACACTGCGCGGCCTTGGCTCAAGAGTAATGGAAAGGCAAAAGAATGACCCTAGTGCCTGGGAAGGATCTTTCCCTCACCGTGCTGGAGAACACGCTACGCGCACGAGTGATTCCCGCCACTGGCGGGTTCCACTCCTGCCCCGTACGGATCAGTCGGCCGGGAACCCGGGACCGGCTCCGATGATGCCGACGGTGGTGCGCGTCGGTCGTCCCCTCCGACGAGTGGGCGGGGTACGGGTACACGCCTGTTCACATGGTGCGCACCGCCCCGACGTTCGCGGAGGGAAGTCCTCCGCACGTACGCGCGAAGCGTCTCCGCCGCGAGCCGGCGCCGGTCACCGGGCGTAGCATGACCGCCATGTCCGCCCGTGCCCGGCCTCACCGCGCGTCGGCGCCACCGCTGCGGTGGTCCGCGCTGCTGGTGTTCGGGCTGCTCGTCGGGCTGCTCGGGATGCACGCCCTCGGCCCCGGCGGTGTGCCTTCTCCCCGAGGCCAGCACGCCGTCTCGGCCTCGCCCGCGCACGCGCACAGCGCCGCCGCCGCTGTGACGGACGCCACCGGGGACGCTGACGAGGACGCTGACGGGGCGTCCGCCTGCCACAGCGGCGACGCCGACTCCGGGCACGCCCGGCACGCCGACGTGCACTGCGCCTCGGGCGCCGTGGGCGACGGCCCGGTCCTGCCCGTCCCGCTGTCCGACCCCGGCGCGCGGACGCTGACGCGGGTCGGCGGCACCGGCATGGCGGTCTCCTCGCCGCAGGGCGGTCCCGCGCCGCCCTCGCTGGCCCGGCTCCAACTCCTGCGGGTCTAGGACAGGACCCCGCCGTGCCCTCCGCCGCGTCCACCGCGACGGGGGTCCACGGCGCACCGTCATGTCCCGCGCCCCCTGGCGCCCCGCAGAGACACCTGAGAGACCGTCATGAAGAAGCACTCCCGCACGGCCACCGCCGTCACCGCCACCGCGGCCGTCCTCGCCGCCGTACTGACCGCCTGCTCGACCGACGCCACCGGCACCGGCTCCGACCCCGGCTCCGCCACCTCCCTCGCCGTCAGCCACGTCCACGGCCTGGGCGTCGACCCGGCCGACGGACGCCTGTACGTCGCCACCCACGAGGGCGTCCTCGCCGTGACCGGGGACGGCGCGGCCCGCCGGGTCGGCGACACCGCCGACTACATGGGGTTCACCGTCATCGGCCCCAGGACCTTCCTCGGCAGCGGCCACCCCGCCGCGGGCAGTGACGACGACGGCAACCGCGGCCTGCTCCGCTCCACGGACTCCGGCCGGACCTGGAAGACGCTCTCGCTGGGCGGCGCCACCGACTTCCACTCCCTCGAATACACGGACAAGACGGTCTACGGCTACGACAGCGCCACCGGCACCCTCCGCGTCAGCACCGACCTCACGACGTGGGACGACCGGGCCCGACTCGCCGCCCTGGACCTCGCGGTCAGCCCCGAGGAGCCCGACCGGGTGCTGGCCACCACCGAGGACGGCGTCGCCACCAGCACCGACGGCGGCCGGACCTTCGGCGCCGGTTCCGGGCAACTGCTGGCGTACCTGTCCTGGCCGACGGCCGACACCCTGTACGGCGTCGACCCGTCGGGCGGCCTCCACCTGAGCGAGGACGCGGGCGCCACCTGGCGGCAGACCGGCACCGTGCCGGGCGGGCAGCCGCAGGCGCTGACCGCCGTCAGCGCGGAACGGCTGCTGGCCGCCACCGCGGGCGGGGTCTACGAGTCCCGCGACGGCGGCCGGACGTTCGAGCAGCGCCTGCCGATGTCGGCGTGACGGGGCCACCAGAGGAGACCCGTACCCGTCTGCGCACGGATCGCCGCGGTGGCCGTCGCCACCGCGGCCGCGCTGCTGGCCACCGCCTCGTCCGTCGCGTCACGGGCGGCGGGCGGCACGCTCGGGAGCAACTTCACCCGGTTCGGGTACGCCCTGATCCCGCTGGACGTCCGTACCGGTCCTGCTCCGCGGCGCGCTGAACGCCTGCCTCTTCGCCCTGCCGATGGCCCACCGCGGGTGGACCCGGCGCCGGTGGAAAACCGGGCCCCCGGTCGGCTCACGCTCGGATGGGTCGCTGGTTTCGGACACGGCGGCCGGATGCCGTCCCACCGGACGAGTGACGGCGCCAACCGGCCGTGGAGGCGGGTCTGGCGCCGTCGTAGCCGTCGGCCGTAGACGTGGAGGTGCCCGGAACCGGACTTGAACCGGTACGCCCGCGAAGGGGCAGCGAGGTTTAAGCTCGCCGTGTCTGCATTCCACCATCCGGGCAGGCCGTGGGCTCCGCATCGAGCGCCCCGAGCCTATCGGGACGCATCCCCCGAACAGCGGACGGGCGGAGCGATGTTGTCTTATTTTATTGATGTCTGAGGGTGCATCAGCACTCGGGACGCGCCATCCGCACTTGCCAACAGCCTGACGTGCGACGGTCCGCCGCGTGTGCGGAATGACGGAATTTCACCGCCGGGACCGGGGTGCTCCACCCGTTCTCGACAAGATCAGGCCAGCGGGGACAAGGGTGGGCCTCAGGGGGGCCGTCATCCCCAGGTATGACGGACGTGGCCGAAGTCCGACCCAAGTCGGCCCCCGGAACACGAACAGGGGGTGACTACACGGCGGTGTGCGGTCGGGACGATGGAGAGGTCCAGCGAGCAGCGCGCGAGCCGCGGCGGAGTGATCGCCGAGCCGGTCTCAAGCGGGGCTCCAGCGACCGCCGCCGTCCCGACAGGAGTGTCCCCCCGTGACCACCACCCCCCTCGCCCAGCCGACCACCGCCGTGGCCGCCCGCGCCACGGAGCTGTCGAAGATCTACGGCCAGGACGAGACCCAGGTGGTCGCACTGGACCGGGTCTCCGTCGCCTTCCAGCAGGCCGAGTTCACCGCGATCATGGGCCCGTCGGGCTCCGGCAAGTCCACGCTGATGCACTGCGTGGCCGGTCTGGACACCTTCTCCTCCGGTTCCGTGCGCATCGGTGACACCGAACTGGGCGCCCTGAAGGACAAGCAGCTCACCAGGTTGCGCCGGGACAAGATCGGGTTCATCTTCCAGGCGTTCAACCTGCTGCCGACGCTGACGGCGCTGGAGAACATCACCCTTCCGATGGACATAGCCGGGCGCAAGCCGGACAAGGAGTGGCTGGACACCGTGATCCGCATGGTGGGCCTGGCGGACCGGCTGGGCCACCGGCCCTCCCAGCTCTCCGGCGGCCAGCAGCAGCGCGTCGCCGTGGCCCGCGCCCTCGCCTCCAGGCCGGACATCGTCTTCGGCGACGAACCGACCGGGAACCTCGATTCCCGCTCCGGCGCCGAGGTGCTGGGCTTCCTGCGCAACTCCGTGCGGGAGCTGGGACAGACCGTGGTGATGGTGACCCACGACCCGGTGGCGGCGGCGTACGCGGACCGGGTGGTGTTCCTCGCGGACGGCCGCATCGTCGACGAGGTGTACGGGCCGACGGCGGAGGCGGTCCTGGACCGCATGAAGCAGTTCGACGCCAAGGGACGCACCAGCTAGACCACGCCCCGCCCCCCACCCCCGTACCCCTGGACTGAGATCACCCATGTTCCGTACCGCCTTGCGCAACGTGCTCGCGCACAAGGCCCGGCTCCTGATGACCGTCCTCGCCGTGATGCTCGGCGTGGCCTTCGTGTCGGGGACCCTGGTCTTCACCAACACCATCTCCGACGCCTACCAGAACAGTTCGGCCAAGGGCTTCGACCACGTCGACGTCGCCGTCGAGCCGGAGTACCAGGACGCCCGCGGCGACCAGGTCGGCAAGCGGCGGAAGCTGACCGAGGCGGTGCTCGACGACAGCGCCGGGGTGCCGGGCGCGGCCTCCGCCATCGGTGTCGTACGCGGCTTCACCGCGATCGCCGACAAGGACGGCGACCTGATCGGCAACGGCTTCCAGTCGCAGGGCGGCAACTACTGGGGCGACGACGACCCCCGCTACCCGCTGGTCGACGGGCGCGCGCCCAGCGGCGCGGACGAGGTGCTCATCGACGCCGAGACCGCGAAGCGCACCGGGTACGGCGTCGGCGACACCGTACGGCTCTCCGTGGACGGCCCCGTCCTCGCCCCGGAGGTCACCGGCGTCTTCACCACCGACGACGGCAACGTGGCCGCGGGCGGCAGCCTCGCCCTGTTCGACACGGCGACCGCGCAGAAGCTGTTCGGCGAGCCAGGCGTCTACGACGAGATCGACGTCGAGGCCGCCGCGGGCACCAGCCAGACCGCGCTGAAGGCCGCGCTGGACGAGGCGCTGCCCGGCGACGTCGCGCGGACCACGACCGGTGCCGAACTCGCCGACGAGCAGGCGGAGATGATCGCGGCGTCGATGGGCGGGCTCAAGCAGGGCCTGCTGGTCTTCGCGGGCATCGCGCTCTTCGTCGGTACGTTCATCATCGCCAACACCTTCACCATGCTGGTCGCCCAGCGCACCCGGGAGCTGGCGCTGATGCGGGCGGTCGGCGCGTCCCGGCGCCAGGTCACCCGTTCGGTGCTGATCGAGGCGTTCGTGGTGGGCGCCGTCGCGGCGGTGGCCGGTCTGGTCGCGGGCGTCGGCATCGGCGCGGGGCTGCGCTCGCTGATGGGCACGCTGGGCGCGACCGTGCCGGACGGTCCGCTGGTGATCTCGCCCGGCACGGTCGGCACCGCCGTCGCGGTGGGCGTCCTGGTGACGATGCTCGCGGCCTGGCTGCCGGGCCGCCGCGCGGCGAAGATCCCGCCGGTCGCCGCGATGAGCAGTGTGCACGCGCGGGCCACCACCAAGTCGCTGGTGCTGCGCAACACCCTCGGCGCGCTGTTCTCCGCCGCCGGTGTCGCCGTCGTCCTCGCCGCGACCACGATGGACGGCTCGGACGGCCAGGCCCCCATGGGCGTCGGCGCGGTCCTCCTCATCGTCGGCGTCTTCATCCTCACGCCGCTGCTGTCCCGTCCGCTGGTCGCGGCGGCGGCCCCCGTCCTGCGGATCTTCGGTGTCTCCGGGAAGCTGGCCCGGCAGAACTCGGTGCGCAACCCGCGCCGTACCGCCGCCACCGCGTCCGCCCTGATGATCGGCCTCACCCTGATCACCGGCATGACGGTGATGGCGGGCAGCCTCCAGCAGGCCATCGACAAGATGGCGTCGGCGTCGATCCGCGCGGACTACGTCGTCTCCATGGCGAACGGCAACGCGCTCTCCCCCGACGTCGCCGAGCGGCTGGCGGCCACCGACGGGGTCACCGCGACCAGTCCGCTGCGCAACGCCGCCTCCCGGATCGACGGCGAGACCGAGTACCTGACCGGCGTCACCGGCGCGACCATCGGTGAGCTGACCGACCTGCCGGTGGACGGCGGGACCTTCGAGGTCGGCGGCGGGCGGGTCGTGGTCGACGACGACACCGCGGGGCGGCACGGCTGGCGGGCGGGTTCCGCGTTCACCGTCTCCTACGAGGACGGCGCGAAGGAGCGGCTCACGGTCGCCGGGGTCTACCAGGGCAACGAGATGATCCGCGGCATCATGCTCGACAGCGCCGCCCTCACCCCGCACCTGTCCGACCCGGCGGACATGCAGGTCATGGTGAAGACCTCCGGGGGCGCGTCGGGCGCGGCCAAGGACCGGCTGGAGCGGGCCCTCGGCGACAACCCGGCGATCAAGGTGCAGGATAAGAAGGACATCTCCAACGACATCGCCCGGATGTTCACGCTGATACTGAACATGCTCTACGGCCTGCTCGCCATGGCGGTGATCGTCGCCGTCCTCGGCGTGATCAACACGCTCGCCATGTCCGTCTTCGAACGCTCCCAGGAGATCGGGATGCTCCGCGCGATCGGCCTGGACCGCAAGGGCGTCAAGCGGATGGTGCGGCTGGAGTCCCTGGTGATCTCCCTGTTCGGCGGGGTGCTCGGCATCGGACTCGGCGTGTTCTTCGGCTGGGCGGCCGGTGAGCTGCTGGGCACCCGGATGGCGACGTACGAACTCGTCCTGCCGTGGACCCGGATGGCGCTCTTCCTCCTGCTGGCCGCCACGGTCGGCGTCCTGGCGGCCCTGTGGCCCGCGCGCCGGGCGGCCCGCCTGAACATGCTGACGGCGATCAAGTCGGAGTAGGCACGGAGGGGACAGCGGCGGGGGTCCGCCGCTGTCCCCTCTCACTTCCAGACACGGGCGCGGAGAGGCATCCCGGAGTCACCGGAGCCATCCGGAGTCCGTACCGCGAGCACCTGGTTGACGCCGATGCGGTTCTGCTCGAAGGCGAGGGCGGAGGCCGCCATGTACAGCCGCCAGACGCGGGCGCGGCCGGGACCGGCCAGCCGCATGGCGCGCGGCCAGTCGGCCTCCAGGTTGGCGACCCACTGGCGCAGGGTGAGGCCGTAGTGCTCGCGGATCGACTCCACGTCCCGCACCTCGAACCCGGCCCGTTCGAGCTGGGTGACGGTGGTGCCGAGCGGGGCGAGTTCGCCGTCCGGAAAGACGTAGGCGTCGATGAACTCGTCCACGTGGTACGAGGACTCGTCGCGCTGTGGGCGGCGGGCGATCTGGTGGTTCAGGAGCCGTCCGCCGGGCCGCAGCAGGGCGTACAGGTCCCGGGCGTAGGCGAGGTAGCGTTCGGCGCCGACGTGTTCGGCCATGCCGATGGAGGAGATCGCGTCGAAGGGGCCGTCGCGGACGTCCCGGTAGTCCTGCACCCGGATCTCGACGCGGTCGGTGAGCCCCTCCTCGGCGATCCGCTTGCGGGCGTACGCCGCCTGTTCCTGCGACAGGGTGATGCCGACGACGTTCACGCCGTGCTCGCGGGCGGCGTGGACGGCCATCGAGCCCCAGCCGCAGCCGACGTCGAGGAGGCGCTGACCGGGCCTCAGGGCGAGCTTGCGGGCCACGAGTTCGAGCTTGTCACGCTGGGCGGTCTCCAGGTCGCCGCCGTCCGGGGACTCCCAGTAGGCGCAGGAGTAGACCATGGACGGCCCGAGGACGATCTCGTAGAAGTCGTTGCCGACGTCGTAGTGGTGGCTGATGGCGCGTCTGTCGGTGCGGCGGGTGTGCAGGTGGCCGCGGCGCCGGGCCTCCTCGCGGGGCGGGGCGGGCGGCAGCGCGGGTCCCGCCAGCCGGAACAGCCCGCGCACCGCGGACCGCACCTCCGGGTCGCGCAGCGCCTGGCCGAGCGTCCTGGCGTCCTCACCGCGGTCCCAGACCAGCCCGGACAGCGCGTCGAGCCCGGCGTAGAGATCCCCCTCGATATCGAGGTCCCCCGCCACCCACGCCCGGGCCAGCCCCAGTTCGCCCGGCCTCCACAGCAGGCGGCGCAGGGCCCGCCGGTTGCGCACGACGAGCAGCGGCGCGCCGGGCGGCCCCGCCTGCGAGCCGTCCCAGGCGCGCACGCGCACCGGGAGCGGCACCCCCAGCATCTGTTCGAGCAGCCCCTTCAGCCGCGAAGCGGCGTCGGCCATGGCGCACACCTCCGTGACAGCGATCCCGGAATGTCCCACACCACGTAAACACCCCACCCGCCACGGGGCAGTCCCCCACGCCCGTCACAGCTGTGCAAAATACGGCAGACGGCACCCGCACGCCGAAGGGCCGCCCGCACCACGGATGGCGGGCGGCCCTCGGGCTGTTCAGCGGGGGCGGGTCAGGAGGCCTTGGCCTTCTGCTGTTCGGCGGGGGCCGGGGCGGGGGCCGGGGCGGTGGCCTTCACCTGGGCCGGGGCGGGCTTCGCGGCCTCGTAGAACTCCTCGCGCGGGGACTCCAGCGCGCCGAGGGCGACGACCTCGCGCTTGAGGAACATGCCGAGGGTCCAGTCGGCGAAGACGCGGATCTTGCGGTTCCAGGTCGGCATCGCCAGACCGTGGTAGCCACGGTGCATGTACCAGGCGAGACGGCCCTTGAGCTTGATCTTCATCTTGCCCATGACGATCATCGCGACGCCCTTGTGGAGGCCGAGACCGGCCACCGCGCCCTTGTTGGCGTGCGTGTAGTCCTTCTGCGGGAAGCCCCGCATCCCGGAGATCACGTTGTCGCCGAGGGCCTTGGCCTGGCGCAGCGCGTGCTGGGCGTTGGGCGGGCACCAGGCGTTGGGGTTGCCCGCCTTGCGGCCGACGAGGTCCGGGACCTGGGCGTTGTCGCCCGCGGCCCAGATGTAGTCGGTGCCGGTGACCTGGAGCGTCGGCTGGCAGTCGACGTGACCACGGGGGCCGAGGGGCAGTCCGAAGCGGGACAGGACCGGGTTGGGCTTGACGCCGGCCGTCCACACGATCGTGTGGGAGTCGACTTCGAGGCCGTTCTTCAGCACGACGTGGCCGTCGACGCAGGAGTCCATGGAGGTGGAGAGGTAGACCTCGACGCCCCGGCTCTCCAGGTGCTCCTTGCCGTAGGCGCCCAGCTTCGGGCCGACCTCGGGGAGGATCTTGTCGGCGGCGTCCACGAGGATGAACCGCATGTCCTCGCGGGAGACGTTGTTGTAGTACTTGGCCGCGTCCCGGGCCATGTCCTCGACCTCGCCGATGGTCTCCGCGCCCGCGAAGCCACCGCCGACGAACACGAACGTGAGCGCCTTGCGGCGGATCTCCTCGTCGGTGGTGGAGTCGGCCTTGTCGAGCTGCTCCAGGACGTGGTTCCGCAGCCCGATGGCCTCCTCGATGCCCTTCATGCCGATGCCCTGCTCGGCGAGGCCGGGGATCGGGAAGGTACGGGAGACGGCGCCCATGGCGATGACCAGGTAGTCGAACGGCAGCTCGTACGCCTCGCCGACCAGCGGCGCGATCGTCGCGACCTTGCGGTCCTGGTCGATGGTGGTGACCCGGCCGGTGAGGACCTCCGCCTTCGGCAGCACGCGTCGCAGCGGGACGACGACGTGCCGGGGGGAGATGTTGCCGGCGGCCGTTTCGGGGAGGAAGGGCTGGTAGGTCATGTACGACCGGGGGTCGACGACCGTGACGGTCGCCTCGCCGTAGCGCATCTTCTTCAGGATGCGCCGAGCTGCGTACAGACCTACGTACCCACCGCCTACTACGAGGATCCTGGGACGCTCCGTGGTGCTCATGGCATCGAGTATCCACCCGCCCCAGGGGGGTACCTCGTGCGCCCCTTCACAAGGTTCCTACGCACCTCTGTTACACTTCGCCGCCCTTGTGCCCCAGCTCAGCCCCCGGGCCGGGAACCAGGAGGCGGGGCGGCACGTTGTCAATGCCGCCTGAGCTGCCGCGCAGGGCGGCCGACCGCACCGCTCCCCCTCAGGACCGGGCCCGCCCGGGACCCCCGTACACCCTCTGGGCGCGCCCCACAAGGGACCCTCCGGGGCACGGAAACAGCCTCCTGTGGCCTAGCCGTCGCCCCCCGGCACCCAATTCCTTGTGAAGAACTTCACGAACTTTCCCGACGCCATGTCGCCGCCACCCCGGAATCCACCCCTCCACCCCGCTCAAACGCCGCCCGACCTGCTCAGCCGTGTGGCAGCGACCCCCCTGTCACGCCACCGACCAAGCGATGCCGTCGAGGATGTCGTGTTCGCTCACCACGACCTCCTCCGCGCCGACGCGTTCCATGAGCGTGAGGAGGATCAGGGCGCCCGCGGCGATCACGTCGACGCGGCCCGGGTGCATGGACGGGACGGCGGCGCGTTCGGCGTGGGTGGAGTGGAGGAGCCAGTCGGTGATCTCGCGGACCCTGGTGCGCGGGACGCGGGAGTGGTGGATGGCCGTCGAGTCGTACGCGGGGAGTTCCTGGGCGATCGCCGACACCGTCGTCACCGAACCGGCGAGACCGACCAGCGTGCGCGCCTCGCGCAGCGGGACCTCCTCCTCGGCGAGGTCCAGGGCCGCCACGATGTCGGCGCGCATCGCCGCGATCTGCTCCTCGGTCGGCGGGTCGGACACCTCGCCGTCCCGCACCAGGTGCCGTTCCGTCATCCGCACACAGCCGATGTCCACCGAGCGCGCCGCGCGTACGTGGTCGTCGCCGACGACGCACTCCGTCGAGCCGCCGCCGATGTCCACCACCAGGTAGGGCCGGGTGAGGTCGGTACGCCCGGCGAGTTCGCGCGTGGCGCCGGTGAAGGAGAACTCCGCCTCCTGGTCGCCACTGATCACCTCGGGCTCGACACCCAGGATGTCCAGCACCCCGCGCACGAAGTCCGCCCGGTTCTCCGCGTCCCGGGAGGCGGAGGTGGCGACGAAGCGGATCCGCTCGGCGCCGTGCTCCTTGATGACCGCGGCGTACTCACGGCAGGCCGCGAACGTGCGCTCCAGCGCCTCGGGAGCGAGTCGGCCGGTGCGGTCGACGCCCTGGCCCAGGCGGACGATCGTCATACGGCGGTCCAGGTCGACCAGTTCGCCGGTCGCCGGGTCGCAGTCGGCGACCAGCAGGCGGATCGAGTTCGTACCGCAGTCGATGGCGGCTACGCGGGTCACCGGCCGTCCTCCCCGCTCTCCGTCGTGGTCACACAGGGGCCCTTGCGCCACCACTCCGGCAGCATCGCCAGCGCCTCGTCGCCCAGCGGGTTCACGCCCGGCCCGGCGGCCAGCGAGTGGGCCACCAGGACGTGCAGGCACTTGACCCGGTCGGGCATCCCGCCCGCGCTCGGGAAGCCCGTCAGCTCCTCGATCTCGTCCCGGCGCCGGAGGTAGTCCTCGTGCGCGGCGCGGTACGCGGCGGCCAGCTCCGGGTCGCCCTCCAGACGGGCCGTCATCTCCTTCATCACGCCGTTGGCCTCCAGCGTGCCGATGGCCGACGCCGCCTTCGGGCACGTCAGGTAGTACAGCGTCGGGAACGGCGTGCCGTCGGGCAGCCGCGGCGCCGTCTCCACCACGTCCGGCTGTCCGCACGGGCAGCGGTGCGCGATCGCGCGCAGACCGCGCGGCGGACGTCCGAGCTGCTGCTGGAACGCCTCGACGTCCGCGTCCGTGGGCTCGGTGCGCGGGGTGGGCGGCGGAAGGGTGTCCATAGGATTCTCTACGCGTCTTTCTCGCTCAACGGTGTCACTGGTCGGCGCGGGGGTCACTGGCCGGCGTCGGACCTGTCCACGCCGTCCCAGACGTTCGAGTACCAGGGGCGGTCGGCCGCGCCCCGTTCGCCGCGGGCCCGCTCGGCCGCGTCCGGGTCGATGACGACGTAACCGGTCTCCCCGGGCATCACGTAGTGCAGCCGCTGCCGGATCTGCTGCTCGGCGTACGCGTCGTCCTGCCACCGCGCCTTCTGGTCGCGCAGCTGTTCGACGCGCTCGCTGGCCTGCCGCTTCTGCCGCTCCAGGTCGGCGATCTCGGCGCGCTGGGCGACGTACTGCCTTATCGGGTAGGCGAGCGCGACGACCAGCGTGCAGACGACCAGGGCGAGCAGGGCCGCGCGGCCGGTGAGGCGGGAGCGGCGGGCCTGGCGGCGGGTCTGGGAGCGGTAGACGCGGGCCGCCGTCTGCTCGCCGAGCAGCCGCAGTCTGGTGGTGGTGGAGAACCGGTCCCGGTCCTTCACTGCCATGCCCCGCCTCCGTCTCGTCCCGCCGTACACGCGCGTACGTCCCCGCACACGGTACGGGACCGGGTACGGGGACGTACGGACGACGCCGCCCACACGTGCGTGGGCGCGTGCGTGGGCTCAGCCCTTGAAGCGCGGGAACGCGCTGCGGCCCGCGTACACCGCGGCGTCGTCGAGGATCTCCTCGATGCGCAGCAGCTGGTTGTACTTGGCGACGCGCTCGGAGCGGGCCGGGGCGCCGGTCTTGATCTGGCCGCAGTTGGTGGCGACGGCGAGGTCCGCGATGGTGACGTCCTCGGTCTCACCGGAGCGGTGGGACATCATGCACTTGAAGCCGTTGCGCTGGGCCAGCTCCACGGCGTCCAGGGTCTCGGTCAGCGAGCCGATCTGGTTGACCTTGACCAGCAGGGCGTTGGCCGCGCCCTCCTCGATGCCGCGGGCGAGGCGCTCGGGGTTGGTGACGAACAGATCGTCGCCGACCAGCTGCACCTTGTCGCCGAGGCGCTCGGTGATGGTCTGCCAGCCCGCCCAGTCGTCCTCGAACAGCGGGTCCTCGATGGAGACCAGCGGGTACGCCTCGACCAGCTCGGCGTAGTAGTCCGTCATCTCGGCGGCGGAGCGCTCCTTGCCCTCGAAGGTGTAGGAGCCCTCCTTGTAGAACTCGGAGGCGGCCACGTCGAGGGCGAGGGCGATCTGCTCGCCGGGGGTGTAACCGGCTTCCTTGATCGCTTCGAGGATGAGGTCGAGGGCCTCGCGGTTGGAGCCGAGGTTCGGGGCGAAGCCGCCCTCGTCGCCGAGGCCGGTGGCCAGGCCCTTGCCCTTCAGCACCTTCTTGAGGGTGTGGTAGACCTCGGTGCCCCAGCGCAGCGCCTCGGAGAACGACTCCGCGCCGATCGGCGCGATCATGAACTCCTGGATGTCCACGTTGGAGTCGGCGTGCGAGCCGCCGTTCAGGATGTTCATCATCGGCACCGGCAGCAGGTGCGCGTTCGGGCCGCCCAGGTAGCGGAAGAGGGGGAGGTCGCTGGCCTCGGAGGCGGCGTGGGCGACGGCGAGGGAGACGCCGAGGATGGCGTTGGCGCCGAGGGAGCCCTTGTTGTCGGTGGCGTCCAGGTCGAACATGGCCTGGTCGATCAGCCGCTGCTCGGTGGCGTCGTAGCCGACCAGCTCCGGGCCGATCTGCTCGATCACGGCGAGGACGGCCTTCTCGACGCCCTTGCCCTGGTAGCGGTTCGGGTCACCGTCGCGCAGCTCGATGGCCTCGAAGGCACCCGTCGAGGCGCCGGACGGGACGGCGGCACGACCGGTGCTGCCGTCGTCGAGGCCGACCTCGACCTCGACCGTGGGATTGCCTCGGGAGTCCAGGATTTCCCGGGCTACGACGACGTCGATGGACGGCACGAGCATCTCCTTCATGGATGTGACGTGGGTCAGCAGTACCGCGGTGGGTGCTGCGCCATGAGCCTAACCGGCCGGGGGCCGTCGGCTCGCCCTCCGACCCCCGGTAGAGCCGAAACCGAGAGTAAATTGTTTCCGAACGGAACAAAGAGAAGGGTGGACGGGTACCGGAAGCAGAGAGGGCACGGGGGCATGGAAAACCCCGCCCCGGCGCGTACGGGGGGAGACGCGCCGGAGCGGGGTGGTCTGCCGGGGCAGGACTTACTTGAGGTGCAGCTGCTGACCCGGGTAGATGAGGTCGGCGTCCTGGACGATGTCGTCGTTCAGCTTGAACAGCTTGGCCCAGCCGCCCTTGACGTCGTGCTCCTGCGCGATCGTGCTGAGGGTGTCACCCTTGACGACCTTGTACTCGCCGTCGCCCTTCTTGACCTTCTTGCCGGTCGGGGTGGTGACGGTCTTCTTCGCGGCCGGGCGCTCGGCGGAGCGGGAGGTGCTCGGCTGCTCGGTCTCGCGGGTGGCGGTGGAGTCGTCGGTGGTCCCGGCGCTGGAGCCGGTGTCCGTGGAGCCGCCGCCGTTGTACGCGGCGCTCGACAGGCCGGTGCCGCAGACCGGCCAGGCGCCCTTGCCCTGCCCCGCGAGGACCTTCTCGGCGATCTCTATCTGCTGGGCCTTGCTGGCCTGGTCGGCGGTGGCGGCGTACTGCGTGCCGCCGTACGCGGCCCAGGTGGAGGCCGAGAACTGCAGGCCGCCGTAGTACCCGTTGCCGGTGTTGATGGACCAGTTGCCGCCGGACTCGCACTGGGCGACGGCGTCCCACTCGGACGCGGTGGCGGCGGAGGCGCTGCCCGCGGCCATCAGCGGGGCGGCGACGGCCGCGGCCCCGGTGACGCCGACGGCGGCGATGGCGCGGACGGTCTTGGACGGACGGCGGTGCTTGCCCTTGCCGGAAAACAGCATGGTTGATCCCCTCACCGACGCCTGCGAGGTGAGCTGTCGGGTTCGGGCCGGTTGAGTTGCCCGGCCACACCCCTCTTTACGAGCGGTGCGGCTTCACCCCTAGCCGGTTCGGCGGCGAGTCTCCTCAACCGCCTGGTCCGGCGCTTACCTTGGGTCCCCCGCTCCTGCCTGCGGCGCTTGACGCGACGACTGTTCCCGGGCCGCCACTGGCAGGATTCGGCGTTGCGGCGGCCGGGGCTCGTGTTGGCGAGCGGTCATGACCGTAGACACGCGATCCGCGGAATTTCAAAGACGATCAGGGCTTCTGAGACTCATCCCACACTTCCACTGAAACGGACATTAGGTGTGAAGTGTGGCGTTAACTCCCGCTACTTTGCGCCCGTTTCCACCCCTACTTCCAGGGTCTGACCGGGGAGGATGAGGTCCGGGTCGGCTCCTACGGCGTCCTCGTTGGCCTCGTAGAGCGCGCACCATCCGCCGTCGAGGTCAAGGGAGTCGGCGATATAGGTCAGATTGTCGCCGGGCTGGACGGTGTAGGCACCGTCGGCGGTGACGGCGGCGTCACGGGCGGCGTCACGGGACGCGTGGCGGCCGGAGGATTCGGCGCGGGCGCCGTCGGCGGAGTCCTCGTCGGCGCTGTCGCCGCGGTGGCGGCCGCTGCCGGAGGTGGCGTCCGACGCGTCGCCGTCCCGGAGCGAAGCGTCCGACGGGTCACTCTTCGTGGAGGCCGTGGGGGAGTTGCGGGGCGCGACGGAGTCCGATTCCGCGCCCGAGCCGGAGGTCGCTTCGGCGTCCCGACCGGAGTCGGACGCGGATCCGGAGTCGGAGCTGGACTTCGAGTCGGAGGTCGCTTCGGGAGCGGCCGAATCAGTGGACTTGTCGGACTTGGTCGACTTGTCCTTGCGTTGGTCGGTGCCGTCCGCGTCCTCTGACGTGGAGTCAGCGGAGTCGT
This sequence comes from Streptomyces sp. NPDC006997, assembly GCF_040635175.1. Classification (NCBI taxonomy): domain Bacteria; kingdom Bacillati; phylum Actinomycetota; class Actinomycetes; order Kitasatosporales; family Streptomycetaceae; genus Streptomyces; species Streptomyces sp. NPDC006997. The sequence continues at coordinate 130,704 of NZ_JBEYHH010000008.1, read as the reverse complement.
CGGGAGCGTCGGAGGACGCGGAGGACGCCGGGGAGTCCTCGGCCAGTCCCGTGTCGACGTCGGCGGAACCGCTGTCCTTCGTCAGTCCGGAGAGCAGCCCACAGGCGGGCCAGGCACCGGGGCCCTGGTCGGCGAGTATCCGCTCGGCGACGGCTATCTGCTGCGAGCGGCTGGCCAGGTCGGCGCTGCCCGCGTAGTCGAGACCGCCGTATGACTCCCAGTCGTCCTGCGAGATCTGGAGACCGCCGTAGTAGCCGCTGCCGTTGTCCGCGCTCCAGGAGCCGCCGCTCTCGCACTCGGCCACCTGGTCCCACACGGTGCCGTCGGCGGCGCTCGCGCCGGATGCGCCGAGCAACGGGATGGCGATGGCGGAACCGGTCACTCCGGCGGCGACGAGGAGAGCCGGAGCCTGGCGGGGGCGACGGTGACGACCGTTCCCGGAGAGCATGTCGGGACCTTTCGCAAGACAGCGGTGACCAGCGCGGCGCATGATGCTGCGGCGCCGTGCTGATGGGTGAACGTATCGGCAGACGATCACTTGTCACAAGTTAATGCCGCGCAGATCACGTGAAGATCACAGAGTTGAGCGCGTGTCACCTTTGCGTCGAGGTGTCATCTTTGCTCCGGAGAACGATCCGTTGACTGCGGCTGAGGGGGTGTGAACTCCACCGGCAGGGTGCGCAGTCCGCGCATGATGAGCCCGCCGCGCCACCTCAACTCCCCTGGTTCCACCGCGAGTCGGAGGTCCGGGAGCACGGTGAGGAGGGTGCCGAGCGCGGACTGCCCTTCGAGACGGGCGAGCGGGGCGCCGAGGCAGTAGTGAACACCGTGGCCGTAACCGAGGTGCTGGTTGTCCCGGCGGGACAGGTCGAGCGTGTCCGGATCGGCGAACCGCTCCGGGTCCCGGTCGGCCGCGGCGAGGACGACGAGGACGGGGTCGCCCGCCGCGATGTCCTGCCCGCCGAGGGTGAGGGGCTCGGTGGCGAACCGCCAGGTGGCGAGTTCCACGGGGCCGTCGAAGCGGAGGAGTTCCTCTACCCCGGTCGCGAGCAGGGCGCGGTCACCGGCGTCGAGGGAACGCTGGAGGCGGGCGCGCTGGCCGGGATGGGTGAGCAGGGCGAGCGTGCCGTTGCCGATGAGGTTCACGGTCGTCTCGAATCCGGCAAACAGAAGGATGAAGGCCATCGCGGCGGCCTCGTTCTCGGTGAGGTGCTCCCCGTGGTCGGAGGCGCGGATCAGCCCGGAGATCAGGTCCTCGCCGGGGACGGGTTCGTCGGGCAGGACTTCCCGCTTCCGGTGGATCAGCTCGGAGAGGTAGCCCCGCATCATCTTCACCGACCGCGCGACCCCGCCCCGCGGCCCGCCCTGATGCCGGATCATCATGCCCGCCCAGTCCCGGAAGTCGTCCTGGTCCTCGCGCGGGACGCCGAGCAGGTCGCAGATGGCGTAGATGGGCAGCGGGAAGGCGAACTCGTGGATGAGGTCGGCGCTCCCCCGCCCGGCGAACCGCCCGATGAGGTCGTCGGTCAGCTCCTGCACCCGCGGTGCGAACTCCGCCACCCGGCGCGGTGTGAACGCCTTGCTGACGAGCCGCCGGAGCCGGGTGTGGTCCGGCGGGTCGATGTTGAGCAGGTGCGTCATCAACTCGGCCTTGCGCTCGCCGGGGATCCCCGTCTTCCCCTTGGCGTGCGCGGGCTCGTCGTGGTGCGCGGGGTTCTTGCTGAGCCGCTGGTCCGCCAGCGCCTGCCGGGCATCGCCGTACCGGGTGACCAACCACGCCCCCACCCCACTCGGCAACCGCGTCCACCGCACCGGCTCGTTCTCCCGCAGCCAGGCGTAGGCGGGGTAGGGGTCGGCGGCGAACTCCCAGGTGAAGAGTTCGGGGGTGGGGCCCTGGGCGGGCGTGGAGGTGGAGGTGGAGGTGGCGGCGGTGTCGTGCGAGGCGGTCTGGTCGGTCACCCTCTGACCGTAACCGCCGCCCGGGGCCGGGGCTTCTCCCTCCCCCGCTCCCCGCTCCCCACTCCCCTCAACTCTCCGCTCACTCCGCCTCCGCCTCCGCCTCCCTGATCGCGTCCCGGTAGGCGCGGGCCGCCGCGCGCAGGGTGGATTCCGGGTCGGTGCCCTCGCGTTCGGCCTGGGCTGCCAGGGCGAGGAGGGTGTAGCCGATGCCCTCGCCGGTGGGGAGGGGTATGTCCAGGGACGCGCTGCGGGCGCGGGCGGCGAGTTTCGCGGCGAGGGCGAGGGCGGGCTGGTGGAGGGGGATGCCCTCGGTGACGGAGGAGCGCCGCTTCTCGACCGCCTTCGTACGCAGCCAGTGGGCCTTGACCTCTTCGGGGGTGGCGGCGGTCTCGTCGCCGAAGACGTGCGGGTGGCGGTGGATGAGCTTGGTCACGATGGTGGCCGCCACGTCGTCGATGGAGAACGGCGCCTCCGGGTCCTCCTCCGCTATACGGGCGTGGAAGACGACCTGGAGGAGGACGTCGCCCAGTTCCTCGCGGAGTTCGTCGCGGTCGCCGTCCTCGATCGCCTCGACCAGTTCGTACGCCTCCTCGATGCCGTACTTGGCCAGGCCCTTGTGGGTCTGCTGGGAGGACCAGGGGCACTCGGCGCGGATGCGGTCCATGACCTGGACGAGGTCGAGGAGGCGGGCGCCGGGCAGGTCGTAGGAGGCGGGGAGCAGCTCCAGGTCGGGCATCTGGACGCGGCCGGAGCCCGCGAGCCGGGCCAGGCCGTCCGTCAGGGCGGGCTCGCCCTCGCCGGTGGCGACGACGACCACCGTGTGGCCCCCGGCGCAGGCGTCGACGAGTTCCTCGGCGGTGGGGGCCGCCTCGGACACGGTGATCCCGGCCTCGCGCAGGTAGGGCAGCTGCGGGTGCGCCCCGTCCGCGCACAGCACCTGGTCGGCGGCGTGCAGGGCCTGCCAGGCGGGCCAGGACAGCAGGCCGGGCGCGACCCGGTGGCTGGTGGTGAGCAGGACGACACGGCCGGGGTCGGCGGCCTCGGTGACGGCTGCGGGGCTGATTGCGTTCACGATCCGAACGTAACGCACCCCGCCGACCGGCTCCTCCAGTTATCCACAGCCTCAGGCGATCATCGGATTAACGGTGCGGTGGCACCGCCACCCTCCGGTGCGGTCGCACCGCCGCCCCTACGCAGGCTGCTCCGGCTGCGCCGCCGCCGTCACCTCGCGCACCCACGGCGTGTCCGCGTCCACGCGGCTGACCTTCTCCACGTCCCAGGAGCCGTAGCGCGGGTTGAGGTCGACGTTCAGTTCCTCGGACGCCTCCGAGAGGGTCTTCCAGAACGCGGGCTGGCTGGTGTCCGTGCCCAGGCTCGCGGCGAGCTTCTGGGCCTCGATCTGGAGCCGCAGGTTCTCGTCCAGGCGCTCCGGCGCCACGCCGTACTGCTGGAGCCACGCCGTCTCCAGCGCCTCCGCGCCGCCGACCTGCTGCTCCAGACCGGAGCGCATGTCCTGGACCTCCTTGCGGCTGACGGTGATGTCCGCGTCCTGCGCCGCCCGGTGCAGCACCCGGTCCAGGACCATGCCGTGCAGCGTGTCCCGGGCCAGGCCACCGCTGCCCGCGATGGCCTGGGCGTACTGGGCGTCGTCCTGGATCGCCGCGCGCTGCGCCGAGCGCACCTCGTCGACCCGGTTCTCCAGTTGCGCGACGGTGATCCGCTGGCCGCCGACGACCGCCGCCGCGCCGGGATGCGCGTCGTTTCCACAGGCGGTGAGCAGGGGGGCCGCTGCGGCGAGCGCGGCGGTGAGGACGAGCGCGGTGCGACGGCGGCGGTGCAAGGAGACCTCCAGGGGAGATTGTGCGGCGGTGCACAAAGTCTTGCGATGATCGATGGTAGGCAGCCGGGCAGCTCTGGCCAACCCATTGGACCAACGATTCATCAGGAGTTACGGCACCGGCCCGGCAGCGCCCGGCGGTGCGGGGACGGCGTCGCCGCCCCCGCACCTAGCGCACCCGGCCCAGCCAGTGCAGCGTCCTGCGTACGTCCGCCGCCAGCGGGTGCGCGGGGCCCTGCACCCGCTCCACGTCGTGCAGCAGCCGCACCAGCGTGTCGTGCGCCGCCGCCCGGTCACCGAGCGCCAGCAGCAGGTGGCCGATGCGGCGGCGCACGTCGTGGGCCAGCTCCGGGTCCCCGGAGACGTACTGGTTCTCGTAGTACGGCAGCAGCTCCCGGTACCCGGCGAGGGCCGCCGCCGCTTCACCCAGCTGTTCCAGGCACTGGGCGGCCTCGTAGCGGTAGCGCAGCGACTGCGGGTCGGACGGTCCGGCCTCGGCGGCGCGTTCGTCGGCGAGGCGGCGCAGTTCGGGCAGCGCGCGCCGGTACTGGCCGTCGTCCATCAGCGTGGCGGCGTACTGCTTGCGCAGGGTCCGTACGACCGGGGAGTGCTCGCCGTGCTGTTCGGCCGCGGCGGGCAGGATCGCGCCGAGGATGTCGACGGCCTGCGTGATACGGCCCTCCCCCAGCAGCCGTTTCACCTCGTCCACGGCCCGCGCGACATCCGGCTTCTCCGCCTTCTCCGCGGTCGGCGGCACCGGCGGCGCGGGCTGCGGCGCGGGGGTGCGCGCCCGGTCCGGCCACGGCGCGTGCGGGCGCAGGAACGGGCGGGTGGGGTCCAGGGGCGCCCCCGTCGGTATCCCGCGCGCGGGCAGCAGCGGCGCCAGTTCCTCGTACACCTCCTGCGCGCTGCCGTGCCGGTGCTGGGGGTCCTTGGCGAGCAGCCGCAGCACCAGGGCCTCCAGGGGCTCCGGCACCTCGGGGCGCAGTCGGCGCACCGGCAGCGGGGGCTCGTACAGGTGCCGGTGCAGTACGCCGAGGGCCGTGGAGCCCGCGAACGGGACCTCGCCGCTGAGCAGTTCGTGCAGCAGCACCCCGAGCGCGTACAGGTCCGTGTACGGGCCCACCGCGCCGCCCATCGCCTGCTCCGGCGCCATGTAGGCGGGCGAGCCGATCGGGGAGCCGGTGTGCGTCAGGCGGGTGGTGTCGGTGTCCATGACGGAGGCGACGCCGAGGTCCAGCACGGTGACCGTGCCGTCCTGCTTCACCATCACGTTGCGCGGCTTGAGGTCCCGGTGGACGATCGGCACCGCGTGTACGGCGCTCAGGACGGCGCACAGCTGCCCGGCGACCGCCACCGCCCACTGCCACGGGTACGGCTGGTGCTCGGCGAGGTGGTCGCCGAGGTCCGCCCCGTCGACGTACTGCATGACGAGGAACAGCTCCTCGCCCTCGCTGCCCGCGTCGTGCACCGTCACCAGGCCGGGGTGGTCGACCTGCGCGGTGACCCGGCACTCGCGCACGAAGCGGCGGCGCAGCTCCTCCGCCTCCTGTCCGGCCACCTTGTCGGGGCGCAGCAGCTTCACCGCCACGCGCCGGTCGAGGCGCCGGTCGTAGGCCGTCCAGACCTGGCCCATGCCGCCCTGGCCGATCAGCGTGGCCAGTTCGTAGCGCCCGGCGACGACACGTCCCGCCGCCACGGTCACCTTCCGCCCTCGTGCCCGCCGTCCTGCTGGCGCAGGTAGTCACTCAGTTCGTCCAGCTCGGCGCGCACCTGGTCGATACGCGCGGGCGCCGGGCCGGGGCGGTGCGGGGGCGGGCTGGGTATCGGCGGGCCGGGTACCGGCGGGGGCGTGTGCGGGTTCTGCGCGACGGGCACCGTCGTCGCGGGCGGCGTCCGCGGCGCCGTCGTCGCGTGGTATGGCATCGGCGTAGGGGTCGGCGTCGGCTGCGGGAAGCCGTAGGCCGTCGCCGGGGCGGGCTGGGCGGCGTAACCGCCGTACCGCAGCTGGTGGAAGTGGCGTACGTCCGCCGCGAGGTAGTACGCGATGTCGGCCACCAGGGTGCCCAGCAGCAGGGCGAGGCCGAACCAGCCGCCCGGGGTGTGGATCTCGTCGCCGGGCTCGGAGCCGATCAGGACGACGGCGAGCGTCTCCGCCACCAGGACGACGCCCAGCAGCACCCAGTCCGCCACCCGGCGGGTGACGATCGCCAGGCGCAGCTGCACCACCCACGTCAGGAAGCCGAAGCTGAGGATCGCGAGCCCCACGAACAGCACACGCAGGAAGACCAGCAACGCCGTCGGGGGCGGCTGCTTCACCGGCTGCGTGTAGCCGAGGCCATGCATGACTGCTCCTGGGTGCCTGAGGTGGGCCTGTGTGCCCGTCCGGGGTCCTGCGACGCCGTTCGTGCGATTGTCGGTTCGAGCGTATCGGTCGACACGGACAACCGGTCCCGGGTTGTACCGAACCGTTGTCGTTCAGGCGGGCCCCGCGCGCGGGTCAGTCCGGGTCGACCGTGCCGTCCGTCAGGCCGTCGTACATGCCGCGCACCAGCTGGTCGCCGAGCCGTCCCGCGTGCCGGAGCGCCCGTTCGAACTCGTCCAGGGCGCGGAAGCGGGCGCCGTAGCGCCGCTGTTCGTCGAGCGGGAGGCGGGGCAGCTGGAGCCGTCGGACGTCGAGGCGGGTGGCGGTGGAGGCGTAGCTGCTGGCCTGGCGGTTGTTGGCGGTGCCGCGCAGGAACCCGGCGAGGAACCACGGGTCGACGGCCGTGCCGTCCGGGCGCAGCAGCACCAGGCTGCGGCCGAGGACGGCGCCCGCGGTCGCCGTGTCGATCACGCGCGCCACCGCGCCCCCGCCGAGCACGGGTACGACGACGTCCCCGGCCTCCGTCAGCACGGCCTCCTCGTCGCTGGGCGGGAGCGTGCCGGAGGGGGCGGTCCCGGCGAGGATGTCGGTGTCGGTGAGGACGGGCACGCGCGCGTGGCCGCCGTTTCCGCCGGTGCGCATCACCAGGGCGCCCCCGCGCGCGAGTTCACCGACCGTGGTCAGCGGCCAGCGGGTCGGCCGGGCGGTGGCGGCGGGCGGCGGGGTGAGGTCGGCGGTCAGCCGCAGCGTCTCGCCCAGCCGCTCGCGCACGTCGACGAGGGCCTCGGCGCCGTCGGCCTCCGTCGGCGGCGGCAGGTGCCGGGCCGGGGCGAGGTCGACGTCGTCGTCGAGGAGTTCGATGACCGGCACGGACCGGGCCAGGCCCGGCCGTTCGGCCAGCGTGCCCGCGCGGTCGAAGTCCTGCCAGGCGTCCAGCACGGCCTCCCGCACCGCCCGCCAGTCGGGCCCGCCGCGCCCTTCGGTGGCGAACCGCCCCGTGTCCGCGAGCAGTACCTCCGGCTGCGCGGGCGCCCGGTCGGGGCGGCGCAACACCCACAGGTGCAGGGGGATGTTGTACGGCGGTGCCGCGCCCAGCGGCAGAGCGACGACGGCCTTCAGCGCCCCGCGCCGCAGCAGGTCGGCCCGGATGCGGCGGCCGGAGCGGCGGGAGGCGGCAGCGGGCGGCATGAGCAGGACGGCGGTGCCGCCGTCGGCGAGGCGCGCCAGCGCGTGCTGCACCCAGGCCAGCTCGGACTCGGTGCGCGCCGGGAAGCCGTACTCCCAGCGGGGGTCGTAGGCGAGTTCGTCGTGCCCCCAGTTGCGCTCGTTGAACGGCGGGTGGCACAGCACGGCGTCGGCGCGCAGCTCCGGGAAGGCGTCGGCGCGCAGGGTGTCACCGACGGCGGCGCGTACGGCGTCCGGGGGCGGGGTGTGCAGGGCGAGCCGGAACGCGGTGAGCGCGGCGAGGTCGGGGGCGCCGTCCTGCGCGTACAGCTCCTGGCCGGGGCGGGTGACGGCGGCGCGGAGCAGGGCGCCGGTGCCGCAGGCGGGGTCGAGGACGGTACGGGCGGGACCGGCGAGCCGGGCCATCAGCGCGGCGAGTTCGGCGGGCGTGGGCGTGTACTGGCGGGGGTTGGCGTCGAGGTGCCGCCCGAGCAGGAACTCGAAGGTCTGCCGGGCCCCCAGTTCGGCGGCGAGTTCGGCGACGCCGCGGAGGAGGGGGGTGGAGGGGAGGAGTTGGGGACTGGTGGGCGACGGCGGCATGTTCAGAGTCGGCGCCGACATCGCGCCCGGCACCTACAAGTCCACCGGCGACACGGACGACATGTGCTACTGGGAGCGCACCAAGGACGCCGAGCACTCGCTCGACTCGATCATCGCCAACGACAACGTGTCCGGTTCGGCCGTGGTGACGGTCAGCGCGTCCGACGCCTACTTCAAGACGTCCGGCTGCCAGGACTGGAAGAAGACCGGCTGACCGGTGTCAACGATCCCCCACCCCTCAGTCGGCGTGGAAGCGCGGCGGCGCGGCGGTGGGGTTGCCGCCCGTCGGGAGGGTCTGGTCGGGGCACCCGGACAGCACCCGCTTCATGGCGTCCTGCTCGGCGGAGGTCACCCACAGCCCGTACTTCTTCTTCACGGCGACCTGGGCGGCGACGTACGGGCACCGGTACGACTTGTTCGGCGGCAGCCAGGTCGCGGTGTCGCCGTCACCCTTGGACCGGTTGGTGCCCGCGTCGACGGCGACGAGGTTGAGGGGGTCGTTGGCGAAGGCGATGCGCTTGCCGGGCTCCCAGCGGTGGGCACCCTTCTGCCAGGCGTCGGAGAGGGCGACGACGTGGTCCACGTCCACCTGGCTGCGCCCGCGCACGTAGGTGACGTCCTTGCCGCTGTAGGGGTCGGGGTCCAGGACGCCGGAGGCCACCTTGCAGTGGCCGTCGCTGAACTCCACGTCCTCCAGGTCGCGTTTGAGGATGTCGTCGCGGGTTATCTGCAGCTCCTTCATAGATGCGATGCACATGAGGCACAGCCGTAACCCACTCCTGTCCCTCACCGTTATCGGTCATGCCGTGAGGCACATGAGCGACTTCGGAGACAGGAAGTAGATCCATGACGTTATGCACAGAGAAGGCCGTATCTCCCAGCACGGGCGAGATCACCTGGCTCCTGGTCGACGAGGAGACGTACGCGCCCCACCCCGAAGCCCGTGAGTTCTCCCTGTACCTGCGCGGAGCCGGGCGGTCAGCGCAGACACAGCGCGCGTACATCCCCAGAATCGGCCGCTTCCTCAATTGGTGCGCAGAGCGGGGTACCGACTGGAGGACCGTCCGGCTCGGGGACATGAGTCTGTTCAAGTTCCACGTCGAGCGGACACCGACCCAGTACGGGCGGCCTCCGTCCGGCAAGACGGTCAACGCCACGCTCACTGCGGTGTGTGAGTTCCTCCGCTTCTGCGCCGTTCAGGGACATGTGGCTCACGAAGTCGCCGAACGTCTCAGCGAACCGCGCTTCCTCGCCCACGCCCCGGGCGGCTTCGATCCCGGAGAGGGCGGCCAGCACCTGATGGTCAAAGCCCGCGTCCTGAAGGCGCCGGAGATCGAGCGGGCACCGCAGACGCTCACCGGCGTCCAGACGGAACAGGTCATCGATGCCGCTCGCACCGCGCGTGACCGGCTGCTGTTGACCGTCCTGGTGGAAGCGGGACTCCGCATCGGCGAAGCCCTCGGACTACGGCGTGAGGACATGCATCTGCTCCCCGACTCCACACACCTGGGCTGCCGAACCGGTGGCGCGCACTTGCACGTCAGGCCCCGTCAGGACAACGCGAACGGGGCGCGGGCCAAGGCCGGGCGCCCTCGCATGGTTCCGCTCACGCCGGAAGTAGTGCACCGATACCGCGATCATCTCGCCGAGCGTGAACAGGTAGTCGGATCCACCGACTGTGACTACGTCTTCCTCAATCTCGTCGGCGTCCACGCGGGGCGCCCGCTCTCCTACTCCAACACCAAGCAGGTGATCGAACGTATCGGGAAGCGCTGCGGATTCACCGCCCGACCACACATGATGCGGCACACAGCCGCCACTCGCTGGATCCGCAACGGGGTCGCTCCGGACGTCGTACAAACCCTCCTGGGGCACGCCTCATCGGCGAGCACGGCCGTGTACCTGCATGCCCAGGACGAGGATCTCCGCGCAGCCGTCGCGGCCGTCGAAAGTCTCATGCCGGAGCTGCTGCGATGACCATTGCGCTGCTCCGCTCCCCTGCCGTTCCCTCCGTCCCCGGTGTCCCGGAGTGGTCGTCGTGGCTCGCGGCACGCCTGCCGTCGGACTGGCGCACGGGTGAGTGGGACCCCGTTCAGGCGCTCTTCACCGCCGATCCCGGCAACCCTACGACCAGCGTGTTCGTCTGCTCCGTAGGCGCCTGTTGCACCCATGTAGCGAGTAACGGATCCCGTTGCGACGCCTGCCGTAAAGCCCGTTATCTTCTGGGCAATCCCGCGGACTTCGACGCCACGCACATCCCGGACCCGTCCCGCCGCCGGCCCAACACCTCCGCGAACGGGGCCATGCCGGGCGTCTCCCAGTTCTCGCTCGCGGGTGTGAGCCCCGCGGTCCGCCAGGAACTCTTGTACGGGCTCCAGCAGCGCGACGGCGCCGGAATCAGCTTGGTCCCCCAGCGGGTACGCCGCATTGTGGCCGGCCTCCCCGCCGGACTCGGCTCGCTCCTCGACCTGGACACCTCCTTCTCCTCCGGGCTTCCGGCTGCGGCCTCCGGCGTCCTGAACGGTGTTCTCCTGCACGTCCGACGCGCACGCGTCGAGTTCGAGGGCACCGATCCGACCTCAGGCGACGTATGGGAGTGCGCTCTCATCGGGCTGACGGCAGGGCGCGGCCGCAGGTATGCCGCTGTCCACGGCGACATCGACTTCCGTCCGGTACGGCAGCGTTGGCTGCGGGAACTGGTCAAGGAGTACGGCCGCACGGCACGCCCCAATGTCATGGACCTACGGCAGACCGTCTACGCGGCGACCATCGCGTCCTCCGCGCTGGCAGGCCGCCCCCACGGGGATGAGCCGGGGCTCCTCGCCATGGCTGACATGAACGCCGTAGTGGACATGTTCCGAATCACCAAACGTCCCGAGGACGGTCACGACTACTCCACCAGCCACCGCAGAGCCCTGCTCCGCCACTGGCGCACGTTCCTGGAATACGCCCGTCAGGCCGGGATGATGGACCACGTGCCCGGCGGGTTCGCGCTCAACCCCCGCTTCCACAGCATCGCCGCCGTGGAAGTGACCGAGGACGATCTCGGCCGTGCGATCCCCGAGCACGTCATCGCCCAACTCAACGCGCACCTCGATCTGCTGGGCACCTCGACGGGGTACGCGAGCGGCGGCTGGACGGCCGCCGACTTCGCGCGGATGTATCAGGTGGTCTACGCGGTCCTCCGGGACACCGGCCGGCGTCCGGGCGAGGTCACCAGCCTGCACCGCGACTGCCTGGAGCGGGTCGACGGCAAACCGACGCTGATCTACGACAACCACAAACGGCGACGCCACGGCCGTCGGCTGCCGATCTCGGAGAGCACCGCCCAGCTGATCGAAACCTGGCAGAAGGAGCTCGATGCGCTACCAGCCGTACCGGCCTGCGCCCAGTGGCTGTTTCCCTCGCCCGGACAGCGCAACCGTCCGCGCTGCGGGCATCTGAACACTTCGCACTTCTGCAACCGGATCTTCCGGAACTGGATCGACGAACTGATCCCAGACCTCGTGGACGACCGGCTCGACAAGGACGGCGCCCCGCTCGCTTACGACCGGACCCAGGTCGTCCCGTACGGCTTCCGCCACGCTTACGCCCAGCGCCATGCGGACGCGGGCACTCGCCCCGACGTTCTGCGGGAACTCATGGACCACCGTTCGCTGGACGTGACCATGGGCTACTACAAGGTCTCCCTCAGCCGAAAGCAGGAGGCCGTGCGAACGGTCGCAGCACTCGCCGTCGACCGGCACGGAGCAGCCCGCGGATTCGGCGATCCCCTCGCCTACGAGGTGGAAAGCGTCGGGGTTCCCTACGGCGGCTGCACCGAGCCGAGCAACGTCAAGGCCGGCGGCGGCCACTGCCGCATCCGCTTCCAGTGCGCCGGATGCGACTTCTATCGCCCCGATCCCTCCTACCTCCCCTCCCTGGAACAGCAGATCGCGGACCTGCGCGCCGACAAGGAAGCGGCCCTGGCGATGGAGGCCGCCGACTGGGTCGTGCGCAATCTCGATGACCAGATCCGCGCCTACTCGAAGTCGGCCGACGAGATGCGGCGGAAGCTCGACGCCCTGCCCGCCGAGGAGCGGGCCGCCGTCGAATCCGCCTCACGGGAGCTGCGCAAGGCACGTTCGGCAGCGGCCTTCATTCCTCTGCAGTCGCTGACGACACGGAGTTCGGAATGAAAATCCCTGCTGCTTCCGGCGGCAACGACCGGAACGCCCGGGTCGAGCGGCTGCGCGTCAGCCGCGCCAAGGACAGCGAAGACAAGACCAGGCGTGCACTCGACGCCGTGGACGGTCTTCTCCGCTCGGGACGACGGATCACCGTCGCCCAAGTAGCCCGGGAGGCCTCGGTATCCACGTGGTTCGTCTACAACCAGCCTCAGGTGCACCAGGCCGTTCAGGACGGCATCACCGCCCAGCGAACGCGGGGTCACCAGAAATCCCGCACTCCGGAAGTGTCCCAGGTGTCTCCGGCCGGGTTGCGGACGGACCTTGCGCTGGCCCGCGAAGAGATCAAGGACCTCAAGAAGGAGCGCGATCGGCTCCGTAACCGGGTCAGGCTGTCACTCGGCGCCGAATTGGAGGGCGTGAACCAGCACGGACTGATCGAGCGAGTACAGCAGATCGAGCACCGGAATACCGCGCTGGAGCAAGCGTTGTCAGAGGCCAGAGATCAGATCGCCGCCCTGGAGAGCCAACTGCGTGAGGCGGAGGACGACCTCACCGCCGCGAGAGCCAGTCTCCGCCGTGCCATGCGGTCCGTTCCGACTCCGTAGCCCGCGCTCTCCTGCCGCAGTCCGCGACTGTCCGGCTTGAGTGTCGTCTACCGGACAGCCGTGAGAGGCGGAGTCAGAATGGGGATCGTTGAAGAGCGAGCCGGTCCAGACAGGTGCGACCGGCTCGGATTCACGCTGTTGGAGGAGTACGACAGCGTCTTCGACGCGACCCAGGTCGATGAGGTGGCCAGCCAGGTCATGGCTGTTCGCGAAGGCGTGCTGTTCGAGAACGGCAACAGCCTCCTCGGCGCGTCCAGCGCTGGCGAGCAGCTCAGCGATTCGTCGACACGTCCCTGGCGTTCACGGATCGTGTCTAGCAGCCCGATTGCCGTGTCGGGGTTGAGACCGCGGCAGCACCACGGGCTATCGCACCGGTGCTGGGCCGGGATCCGGACAGCGAGCAGCGCGGTGATGTCTTCGTCCCGGCCTACTCCTTCGGTGATGTCGACCAGAGCGGTGGCAAGAAGCCAGTCGTCGATTCCCGCACTCAGCCGAGTGACCGCCTCGTCCATACGCCCGTGCCGGGCCAGCAGGCGCGCGAAGAACTCCAGCGGGATCCCTCCCGTGCTGGCGTACGGCCGGGCCGGCACGATCGCCTCCTCTGCCGCCCCCAGCTCTCCAGCAGTTCCGCCTCGGTCCGGGCGGCCGGCCACCAGCCCGTGGCAACGTACGGAGCAAGCACCTCCAACGCCTGCGCTTGCCGACCCTGGTCACCGAGCAGCCGCGCCCACTCCCGCGCGCAGAACCATTCCCCTCGACTGGCCTGAACCTCCACCTCCTCACTGTGGCCGAGCTCAAGAAGCTGGGAGACCAGGAGCGGAGGAATGCAACCGGACATTGTCCGGGCCTGGCGGTCGAGATCGGCAGCGTCCATGACTGCGCACCTTAGCCACCGCGTCCGGCACAGGCCCTGCAGCCCCAGGCAGGGAAGGCCATCGGGATGCTGTCAGTCCTGACACTGCTTCAACATCATCGCCTTGTCCGCCGTAGTCACCGCGAGGTCGTACCTGAGAGCCACCTGTGCGAACCGCACCGCGTACGAGCACCGGATCGACTTGTTCGGCGGCAGCCAGGACGCCGGGCCCGAGTCCCGCTTGGCGGAGTTCGTGGAGCCGGAGACCGGCAGAAGATTGAGCACGTCGTTGGCCAGCTGCTCCCGCTTCTCCTTGCTCCAACGCGAGGCACCCATCTGCCAGGCGTACGACAACGGCACCACGTGGTCGATCTGTACCTCGGTGGCCTTGGCCTTCTTCCAGGCGATGTCCTTGCCGGTGTACGGGTCGTACAGGTCCATCGACACGACCACGCAGTCGGACCCCGTACGGAACTCGACGTCCTGACCATGGAGTTTCAGCAAGTCGTTCCGCGTGTCACAACCGTTCCTCGCCAGCGGCACCCCATCCGCCGTGTCCATCCACGCATAGCCGAACTTGTCCCGGTCGTAGCCCGTCTTCGGCCCCCGCCCCTTGACTGTGAGTTCTTCGACGAGTTTGCGCGCGTTCGCCTTGTCTGCCTCCGACGTGAGCGCGCCGAGCCCCGGCTTGGTTCCGTCCGGATTCGTCAGCGGGCTCGCCGCCCGTCCGGCAGCGGCGTCCGGTCCGGATCCCGCGGAGCTTCCGCCCGGCTCCAGGCCATCACAGCCTGCGACGAACGTGACGGCAACGGTGACCGTGAGGACGGCCCTCTTCCCCCGCGTACACAGCGGCCTGTGACTCATGTGCCTCTCACTACGCATAGCCGACCACACCCCCCATACGCTGCGAGAACAGTTCCATGACGGCGCGAACCATAGAGATAACGCGGGTGTCGCAGTCGTTGGAGTCGGTGTCGGCCCACGGACTGCCGAACTTGTCCCGGTCGTACCCGGTCTTGGGCGCCCGCCCCTTCACGGTCAGTGACTCCGCGCCCGCGAGGGCCGGACCCCCGCCGCCCTTCTGCGCACCGCCGCCGGTACCGCCCGCGCCTGTCACGTCCTCCGTGCACCCGGTCGCGCCGAGCAGCACACCGGCCGCCATCACCGTGGCCACGACGGCCGTCCTCATACCTGTCACGCTGTGCAACCTCCCCTTGCCTGCCCCGCTACCTGCCACGGTAGCGAGCGAGAGGTCCAGACCACATAGGGCGTAAAGGCGCATCCGGCACATACCCGGCGTATCGTCGGTTTTGAGCCACCTCCGGAAGGAGCCTTGGATGGGCATCTTCGACAAGTTCAAGAGCCACGGTCAGAACAAGGACAAGCAGAAGAAAATGTCCGACACCGTGGAACGGCAGGTCAACAAGCGGACGGGCAACAAGTACGAGGACCAGGTCGACGCCGCCCAGCAGCAGGTCGAGGGCAGGCTCGGGATGGACCGCGACCGGCCCGACCAGCAGTAGGACCGCCGACCACCCCGAGGTCCACGGACCGGAGCCGCCTAGGGACCTCCTCCCTCGGGCGGCTTCCCATGGTTCCCGGGGCTGCGACCACTGGCCGGTCCCGTCGTCCTGGCGTCCCCGTACCCGGCGGTGCCTGGGCTCGACGCGCCTGGTCCTGCCCGCGCGAACGCCTCACCGCGGCCCGGACGACGGGCCTGCCCGGTGCCGCCGGGGCGGTGGTCCCCGCTCAGCCCGAGGGGGACCGGGAGACGGCCTACGACCCCAGCACCGCCGCCAGGAACTCCCCCACCCAGCCCAGCAACTCCCGCCCCACCAACGGCTTGCCGCCCACCTTCGCCGTCTTCGGGCGGGGTACGAGGATCTGCCGTACCGAGGGCTTGATCACCGACCCGGGGTACAGCCGCTTCAGGCGCAGCTCTTGCGACTCCCGCAACTCCACCGGCGCGAAGCGGATGTTGGTGCCCTGGAGGACGACCTCGCCGACCCCGCAGGCCCGCGCCAGCATCCGCAGCCCGGCCACCAGCAGCAGGTTCTCCACGGGTTCGGGCAGCTTGCCGTAGCGGTCGGTGAGTTCCTCGCGGACGGCGCGGATGTCGTCCTCGCTGTTGGCGGAGGCGATGGAGCGGTACGCCTGGAGGCGCAGGCGCTCGCCGGGGGCGTAGTCGTGCGGGACGTGCGCGTCCACCGGAAGCTCGATCTTGACCTCCAGCGGCGGCTCCTCCTCGATCTCGCCGGTTTCGAGCTGCCGTCGGTAGTCCGCGACCGCCTCGCCGACCATCCGCACGTACAGGTCGAAGCCGACGCCCGCGATGTGGCCGGACTGTTCGCCGCCGAGGAGGTTGCCCGCGCCGCGGATCTCCAGGTCCTTCATGGCGACGTACATACCGGCGCCCATCTCGGTGTGCTGGGCGATGGTGGCGAGCCGTTCGTGCGCGGTCTCCGTGAGGGGCTTCTCCGGCGGGTAGAGGAAGTAGGCGTAGCCGCGTTCGCGGCCCCGGCCGACCCGGCCGCGCAGCTGGTGGAGCTGGCTGAGGCCGAAGTTGTCGCCGCGCTCGACGATCAGGGTGTTGGCGTTGGAGATGTCGATGCCGGACTCGACGATCGTCGTCGAGACGAGCACGTCGAACTTCTTCTCCCAGAAGTCGACGACGACCTGCTCCAGCGCCGCCTCCGACATCTGGCCGTGCGCGGTGGCGATGCGCGCCTCGGGGACGATCTCCCGCAGTCGGGCCGCCGCCCGGTCGATGGACTCGACCCGGTTGTGGATGTAGAAGACCTGGCCCTCGCGCAGCAGTTCGCGGCGGATCGCGGCGCCGATCTGCCTCACCTCGTACGGGCCGACGAAGGTCAGCACCGGGTGGCGCTCCTCCGGGGGCGTGGTGATCGTGGACATCTCGCGGATGCCGGTGACCGCCATCTCCAGGGTGCGCGGGATGGGCGTGGCGGACATGGTCAGCACGTCCACGTTGGCACGGAGCTTCTTCAACTGCTCCTTGTGCTCGACGCCGAAGCGCTGCTCCTCGTCGACGATGACGAGCCCGAGGTCCTTGAACTTGGTCTCGGAGGAGAACAGCCGGTGGGTGCCGATGACGATGTCCACCGAGCCCTCGCGCAGCCCCTCCAGGGTCGCCTTCGCCTCGGTGTCGGTCTGGAAGCGGGACAGCGCCTTCACGCTCACCGGGAACTGCGCGTACCGCTCGCTGAAGGTGCCGAAGTGCTGCTGCACCAGCAGCGTGGTGGGGACGAGGACGGCGACCTGCTTGCCGTCCTGGACGGCCTTGAACGCGGCGCGGACCGCGATCTCCGTCTTGCCGTAGCCGACGTCGCCGCAGATCAGGCGGTCCATGGGGACCGTCTTCTCCATGTCCTCCTTGACCTCGGCGATGGTGGTGAGCTGGTCGGGCGTCTCCGCGTACGGGAAGGCGTCCTCCAGTTCGCGCTGCCAGGGGGTGTCCGCGCCGAAGGCGTGGCCGGGCGCCGCCATGCGCGCGCTGTACAGCTTGATGAGGTCGGCGGCGATCTCCTTGACGGCCTTCTTGGCCCGCGCCTTGGTCTTGGTCCAGTCGGCGCCGCCGAGCCGGTGCAGGGTGGGGGCCTCCCCGCCGACGTACTTGGTGATCTGCTCCAGCTGGTCGGTGGGGATGTACAGCCGGTCGCCGGGCTGGCCGCGCTTGGCGGGGGCGTACTCGACGACGAGGTACTCGCGGGTGGCGCCCTGCACCGTGCGCTGCACCATCTCGATGTAGCGGCCGACGCCGTGCTGCTCGTGGACGATGTAGTCGCCCGCCTCCAGGGTGAGCGGGTCGATGGTCTTGCGCCGCCGCACCGGCATCCGCGCGCCGTCCCGCCCGGCGGCCTTCTGGCCGGTCAGGTCGGTCTCGGTGAGCACCGCCAGCCTCAGCGCGGGGTCGACGAACCCGACGTCGATGCAGCCGCAGCCGACGTGCACGACGGACGGGGAGATCTCTCCCAGGTCGATCTCCAGCCGGGCCGCGATGCCCTCGCCGCCGAGCACCTCGGCGGTGCGGGCGGCCGGGCCGTGGCCCTCGGTGACGTACACCGTGCGCCAGCCGTCGGCGAGCCAGCCCTTGGTGTCGGCGAGGGCCCGCGCGGTGTCGCCGCGGTAGCTCTCGGGGGCGTGCATCCCCAGCTTCAGGGTGTCGGAGGTCAGCTCCTCGTCGGCGGCGAACGGCGAGACGGACCACCACATCATGTCCAGCTCGCGCGCCCGGTCCCGGACGTCCGCGAGGGACCACAGGGAGGCCGCGCCGACGTCGATCGGCGCCTCCCCTCCGCCCGCGGTCGCCGCCCAGGACGCCGCGAGGAACTCCTGGCTGGTCGCCACCAGGTCGGCGGCCCGCGTGCGCACCCGCTCCGGGTCGCAGACGACGGCCATGGCGCCCTTCGGCAGGACGTCGAGCAGCAGCTCCATGTCGTCGACGAGGACCGGCGCGAGGGACTCCATGCCCTCCACGGCGATCCCCTCGGCGATCTTGCCGAGCAGTTCGCCCAGCTCGGGGTGGGCCTCGGCCAGCTCACGCGCGCGTGCCCGCACCTCGTCGGTGAGCAGCAGCTCGCGGCAGGGCGGTGCCCACAGCCCGTGCTCGGCGACCTCAAGGGAGCGCTGGTCGGCGACCTTGAAGTAGCGGATCTCCTCGACCTCGTCGCCCCAGAACTCCACCCGCAGGGGGTGTTCCTCGGTCGGCGGGAAGACGTCCAGGATGCCGCCGCGTACGGCGAACTCGCCCCGCTTCTCGACCAGCTCCACGCGCGCGTACGCCGCCGCCGCGAGGGCCCGGGTGATCTCCCCCAGGTCGGCGCTCTCGCCGTTCCTGAGCGCCACCGGCTCCAGCTCGCCGAGCCCCTTGACCTGCGGCTGGAGCACGGACCGTACCGGCGCGACGATGACGGAGACCGGTCCCGTCTCGGGGTCGTCGGCGCGCGGGTGGACCAGGCGGCGCAGGACGGCGAGCCGCCGTCCCACGGTGTCGCTGCGCGGGGAGAGCCGCTCGTGCGGCAGGGTCTCCCAGGACGGGTACTCCGCGACGCCGTCGGGCGGCAGCAGGGAGCGCAGCGCGGCGGCGAGGTCCTCGGCCTCCCGGCCGGTCGCCGTCACCGCGAGCACCGGGCGGGAGGTCTCGCGGGCCAGCGCGGCGATGGCGAAGGGGCGGGCGGCGGGCGGGCCGACCAGGTCGACGTTCATGCGGTTGCCGTCCGCAGCCGCCTTGATCGCTTCCGCGAGCGCGGCGTCCTTGACGACGGCGTCGAGCAGACCGTGCAGACTCATGGAGGGTTTTTCCGTCCTGGACCGGGGTCCTGGGTGTCCTGGTGTTCTCAAACGGGCAACGCGTGGGGCAACACGAAGGGCCCGGCGCGGAGCGCGACCGGGGCTGTCCAGAGTACGACGCCGCACCGACGCCCGCCGGACCTGTGGATGACGCCCGGCCTGTGGACAGAGGCGTCACCCGGGAGCGCGCAGCCGAAACGCCCGGTGCCGGGAAGCCCCCCAAGGCTCCCCGGCACCGGGCCTGCTGTCCGCCCCCGCAACCCCCGTATGCGGTGGCGTACGGCGGTCTACTCGGTGGCGATCGCGTTCAGCACGTTCATCCGCCCCGCCCGGAACGCCGGGATCAGCGCCGCGAAGAGCCCCACGAAGGCCGATCCGATGAACACCCCGATGATCGTCGGCCACGGGATGTCGAGGACGTTCAGCCCCTCCAGTGCGAGCAGCTGCTGCGCGGTGGCGCCCCAGCCCATGCCGAGCCCGAGGCCGAGCAGCGCGCCGAAGAGGGCGATGACGACCGACTCCAGGCGGATCATCCGGCGCAGCTGCCGCCGCGACAGTCCGATGGCCCGCATCAGGCCGATCTCCCGGGTCCGCTCGACCACCGACAGGGCGAGGGTGTTCACCACGCCCAGCACCGCCACGATGATCGCGAGGGCGAGCAGGCCGTAGATCATGTTCAGGAGCTGCCCGATCTGGTCCTTCAGGGCGTCCTTGTAGTCGGTCTGGTCGCGGACCGTGTACTGCGGGTAGCCGTCCAGCGCCGACTTCAGCGCGGTGTACGCGGCCTGCTCCTGGCCGTCCTTCGCGGAGGCGAAGACCAGCATGTCCAGCGGCATCTTGTCGGCCGGCACGTACGTGGCGAGGGTGTCGATGGACATGTACTTGGCGCCCTGGTCGATGACGCCGTCGCTGCTGGTGATCGCGCGGACCGTCAGTTCGGCGGTGGAGCCGCCCTCGAAGGTCACGGCGATCTTGGAGCCGAGGCTGATGCCGTGGTCCTCGGCGAACTCCTCGTGCACGGACATCGAGTCCGGCCGGTAGGCGTCGGCGAGGTCGCCCTGGACCGTCTCCACCCGCAGGTCCTGCGCGTAGGTCGGGTCGGCGGCGGTGATGTCGGTGTCCTTGAGGACCTTGCCGTCGGGCGTCTTGTAGTCGGCCTCCAGGTACTTGTACTCGGTGACCCGCTCCACCGCGTCCGCGCTCTTCACGGCCTCGACGGCCTGCGGGGTGATGAGCTGCCCGGAGTCGCTCTGGATGATGAAGTCGGTGCCGACGCTCTTGTCCAGCTCCTCGGTCGCGGAGGCGACCATCGAGGACCCGACCACCGACAGGCAGGCCACCAGGGCCAGCCCGATCATCAGCGCGGCGCCGGTGGCGCCGGTGCGGCGCGGGTTGCGCAGCGCGTTGCGCTCGGCCATCCGCCCGACCGGCCCGAACATCCGCAGCAGTACGGCGCTGAGGACCCGTACGACACCGCCCGCGAGGAGCGGTCCGATGATGACGAACCCGATCAGCGACAGCACCACGCCGAGGCCCAGCCACAGGGAGCCCTCGGTCGCCTTGCTGGCGTCGGCGGCCAGGTAGAGGGAGAACACGCCGCCGCCGGTGAGCAGCAGCCCGAGCACGGCCCGTACGGCACCGGCCTTGCCGTCGGCCGGGGCGCCCGCGTCGCGCAGGGCGGCCATCGGGGAGACCTTGCCCGCGCGGCGGGCGGGCAGGTAGGCGGCGAGGACGGTGACGACGACGCCGAGCACCAGGCCGATCACCGGGGTGGTCCAGGCGATGGTCAGGTCGTCGGTGGACAGGTTCATGCCCATGGCGCCCATGAGCTTCATCAGCCCGATCGCGAGCCCGACACCCGCGCCGACGCCGAGCACCGAGCCGAACAGGCCCAGCAGCAGCGCCTCGAAGAGCACCGAGCGGTTGACCTGCCGCCGTGAGGAGCCGATGGCCCGCATCAGGCCGATCTCCCGGGTGCGCTGGGCGACCAGCATGGAGAAGGTGTTGATGATCAGGAAGACGCCGACCAGGAAGGCGATCCCGGCGAAGCCGAGCATGGCGTACTTGATGACGCCCATGAAGCCCTGGACTTCCTCGGCGTTGGCGTCCGCGACCTCCTGGGCGGTCTGGACCTTGTAGTCGCCGTCGAGGGCGGCGGTGACGTTCTTCTTCAGCTGGTCGTCGCTGACGCCGGAGGCGGCGGTGACGTTGATGTTGGTGAAGACGTCCGGCTCACCGACCAGGGTCCGCTGGGCGGTCCTGGTGTCCAGGTAGAAGATCGCGGCACCGGGGTTGGTGACCTCGAAGGCGGCGATGCCGGAGACCTTGGCCTGGTGGGTGCCGACGACGGTGATGACGCCGATCTCGTCGCCGAGCTCGATGTGGTGCTTGTCGGCGGTGTCGGCGTCCACCATCACCTGGTCGGGGCCGCTCGGCGCGGCGCCCTCGGTGACGGTCATGGTGCGCTGCTCGTTGCGGTTCCAGTTGCCGACGATGGTCGGGGCGCCGCTGCTCGGGGAGAGGCTGTCCTTGTCGGCGTCGATGACGGTGACGGAGGTGGAGAAGACGGCGCCCTCGGCCTCCTTCACCCCCTCGACCTCGGTCACGTCGCTCAGGACGGACGCGGGCATGACGGGCGGCTTGCCGTTGTCCGAGGTCGTCTCGCCGGTGTCCGAGGAGCCCTCGGCGCTGACGGAGACGTCGGCGGACGTGGCCTCGAACAACTTGTCGAACGTCGTCGTCATCGTGTCCGTGAAGACGAGCGTGCCGCAGACGAAGCCCACCGACAGCAGGACGGCGACGGCCGACAGGGCCATGCGTCCCTTGTGCGAGAAGAAGTTGCGCATCGAGGTCTTGAGCACGGTCATGACGTGCGCCCCCGGGCGTCGAAGTCCTTCATGCGGTCCAGGACCGTCTCGGCGGTCGGCTTGAACATCTCGTCGACGATCCGCCCGTCCGCCAGGTACAGCACCCGGTCCGCGTACGAGGCGGCCACCGGGTCGTGGGTGACCATCACGATGGTCTGGCCCAGCTCGTCCACGGAACGCCGCAGGAAGCTCAGCACCTCGGCGCCCGCGCGGGAGTCCAGGTTGCCGGTCGGCTCGTCACCGAAGATGATCTCCGGCCGGGCGGCCAGCGCCCGCGCCACGGCGACCCGCTGCTGCTGACCGCCGGAGAGCTGCGTCGGCCGGTGCTTCAGCCGGTCCGCGAGACCGACCGTCTCGACGACCCGCGTGAGCCACTCCTTGTCGGGCTTGCGCCCGGCTATGTCCATGGGCAGCGTGATGTTCTCCAACGCGTTCAGCGTCGGCAGCAGGTTGAACGCCTGGAAGATGAACCCGATCCGGTCCCGGCGCAGCTGCGTGAGCTTCTTGTCCTTCAGGCCGGTGATCTCGGTCTCGTCCAGGTAGATCTGACCGCCCGTCACGGTGTCGAGCCCGGCGAGGCAGTGCATCAGCGTGGACTTGCCGGAGCCCGAGGGGCCCATGATCGCGGTGAACTGCCCGCGTGCGATGTCCACGTCCACGTGGTCGAGGGCGACGACCCGGGTCTCACCGGACCCGTACGCCTTCACGACCTGCCGCGCCCGCGCGGCAACGGCCGTACGCCCTCCAGTACCCCCGTGCCTGGGAATGGTCACAGCCGAAGTCACGGTGTTTCTCCTATGTCGGTATACGAGCTACGTCGGTGTCCGAGCCCTGCGGCGCCGGGCTCCGAAGTCCTGCGGTACGTCTCTGAGTCTGGCCGCCAGGAGGGGTGCGGCGCGCTGGTGCACGGCCCCCTCTTGTGCGGGGGAAAACCCCACCCCCCGAGCTGCGGCCTGTACGACCTGCCGCTCCCCCGCGGCGTAAAGCCAGGTTAAGGACTCCCCCGCCCCCGGCTCGTCCTCCGCCGGTACCAACCCTCCCCGAGACGTTGTACGGATCTACCCCTAGGGGGCTCCACCCACAGGCTGACCCCGGGTAGGGGTCACCTCCCCCCACGGGCGCATCCACTCTCCACCCTCCCGCCACGTCAGGCTCAAGTGGGAAGCTGTCCGACGGCAGATAGATGCAAGGGGCATGGGCACGGGGACAGGAAGCGAGGCACCCGGGGTGGGCGACACGGCGGAACAGACGGGACGTACGACAACCAGCAACCGGAGAGCGGTGGTCGCGGCGCTCATGCTCGCCATGGCGCTGGCGGCACTGGACGCCACCATCGTCTCCACGGCCGTACCGCAGATCGTCGGCGACCTGGGCGGCTTCTCCGTCTTCTCGTGGCTGTTCTCCGGCTACCTGCTCGCGGTGACCGTCACCCTGCCCGTGTACGGCAAGCTCTCCGACACCTTCGGCCGCAAGCCGGTCCTCGTCGTCGGCGCCGCGATCTTCCTCGTGGGCTCGCTGCTCTGCGCCGCGGCCTGGAGCATGTGGGCCCTGATCGCCTTCCGCATCGTGCAGGGCCTGGGCGGCGGCGCCCTCCAGGGCACGGTCCAGACCCTCGCCGCCGACCTCTACCCCCTCGAACAGCGCCCGAGGATCCAGGCCCGGCTCTCCACCGTGTGGGCGGTCTCCGCGGTGGCGGGCCCGGCGGTCGGCGGGCTGCTCACCACGTACGCCGACTGGCGCTGGATCTTCCTCGTCAACCTGCCGATAGGCGCGGTGGCGCTCTGGCTGATCGTCCGTCATCTGCACGAGCCCGCCCGCGAGAGGGCCGCCGCCCGGCCCCGCGTCGACTGGCCGGGCGCCCTGGCCGTCTTCGCCGCGGGCGGCGCGCTGCTCACGGCGCTGGTGCAGGGCGGGGTGGCGTGGCCGTGGCTGTCCGCCCCCTCCCTGACCCTCCTCGGCACCGGGGCCGTCCTGGTCGCGGCGGTCGTCCTGATCGAACGCCGGGCGGCGGAACCGATCATCCCCGGCTGGGTCTGGCGCCGCCGCGTGATCGCCGCGGTGAACCTCGCCCTGGGCGCGTTGGGCCTGCTGATGGTGGCGCCCACGGTGTTCCTGCCGACGTACGCGCAGTCGGTGCTGGGCCTCGCCCCCGTGGCGGCCGGTTTCGTCCTGTCCGTCTGGACCCTGAGCTGGCCGGTGTCGGCGGCGCTCAGCCAGCACGTCTACCGCCGCATCGGCTTCCGCGCCACGGCCATGCTCGGCATCGGCCTGGCGTCCCTGGTCCTCCTCGCCTTCCCGTTCCTCCCCTACCCCGGCTCCGCCTGGCAGCCGACGCTCCTGATGCTCCTCCTCGGCGCCGCGCTCGGCCTGTTCCAACTGCCGCTCATCGTCGGCGTCCAGTCCACCGTCGGCTGGGCCGAACGCGGCACCGCCACCGGCTCCGTCCTCTTCTGCCGCCAGACCGGACAGACCGTCGGCGCGGCCCTGTTCGGCGCCGTCGCCAACGGCGTCCTCGCCGCCCGCCTCGGCGGCGCGGGCGACCTCGACTCCGTCACCCGCGGCTACGACGCCGGGACGGCCGCCCCGGAACCGGTACGCGGGGCGATCGCCGACGCCGTCCACGCCGTCTACCTGGGCGCGTCCTGCGCCGCCGCGCTGGCCTTCCTCGTCCTGCTGTTCCTCGCCCCGCGCCGCTTCCCGGTCCTCACCACCGCTCCCGACCCCGGCATCGAGGACACGCACACGGCGGGAACCGGCCCAAGGAGTCGATAGGCACGTACTGCTTCGACGGCCGGAAGACCACGGTCGGCCCCCAGGTCCGTCCACCGTCCCGGGAGACACGGAGGGTGATGCCGGGGGCATCACCGTCGTCGTCGCGCTCGTCACGCTCGTCGTCCATCACCACTGGATTCTCACCTTCTGTGCTGTTCCGTACACAGGATGCGGCCGAGACAAGTAACCTCGGAAGATGACAGAGCGTGACAACGGGGTGCGCACGGAGGGGAGTTGAGCAGGTGGCCATCGAGGACAACCCGCGGTCGCGGGAGGAGTACGGCCAGGAGTTGAAGGTGCGGCGGGAGGCGGCGGGGCTGACGCAGGAGGAGTTGAGCCAGCGGGTCGTGATGTCGCGCACGCACATCGCCCACATCGAGGGGGGTCGGCGCCGACCGGACGTGGAGGACGCGCGGCGGCTGGATCGGGTCCTGGCCGCGGGCGGCTTCTTCGAGCGGTTCCTACCCGTCCTGGACGGACGGAAAGTCGCCGAACACTTCAAGGGGGCCATGGAGTTCGAGGGCAAGGCCACCGAGATCCGGCTGTACGCCCCGAAGCTGGTGCCCGGCATCCTGCAGACGCCGACGTACGCGCGCGAGGTCCTCAGTTCCGGAGCCTCACCGAGGACCACCGAGGACCGTGACCGGCTCCTCGCCACCCGCCTCGAACGCGGCCGCATCCTCCGCGACTTCTACTCCCCCGTGGTGTGGGCCATGTTCGACGAGGCCGTCCTACGGCGCCCCATCGGCGGCCCCGCCGTGATGTGCGAGCAACTCCGGCACATCGTGGCCCTCGGGGAGAGCCATCGCATCCGCGTCCACGTGCTGCCCTTCTCACGCGGCTACCACGCCCTGCTGGAAGGGTTCGTCTCGCTGATGTGGTTCGAGGACCTGCCGCCCGTCGCCTACGTGGAGGGCCTGAAGTCAGGCCGCCTGTGGGAACTCCCGTCCGTGGTCCGCGAGTGCCAGAAGGCCTACGATCACGCACTGGGCGATGCCTTGTCGCACCGGGAGTCCCTGGAGCTGTTCAGGTCCGTCACGGAGGATTACGAGCATGAAGCGCAGCGAGCCGACCATCTCTGACGCCTCGATGCTGTCCGGTTGGCGCAAGTCCAGTCACAGCGGAGGAGACAGCGGCGACTGCCTCGAAGTGAACGACGAGGTGGGGGCCGTCCGCGACAGCAAAAACCCCACCGGCCCGGCATTGGTGTTCTCCCCTACGGCCTGGCGCGCATTCCTTACGTTTTTCGCACAGGGATAATAATCAGCGCGCCTATTCACTCGTCTGCCCCGCATCCGGCGGAGTGAGGCGACGTTAGTCGGGATATGACTGAGGCAACCGAGGACGGACCGGTCGACCCGACGGCGACCGAGTCCCTGCTGCCGGAATTCCTCGACGCGATGGCGGCCCTGGAGGCCGACCTCGCCCAACGATGGCTCAGATGCGAGAGCGGCTGCCTTACGGGGAAACCGGAATAACCGGGCCGGGTCATGCGCGACGAAGAGACCGAATACGGCCGAGTACGCTCGATTCCCCTGGTGCCGCCGGACTCGGCGTGGGACCCGGCCGAGGAACTGGCCTGGATGCTCCAGGAAGCCATGACCGACGAGCCGCCGCTCATCCCCGCGCCCCGCGACGAGGAATCCGTGACCGCCCCGGCCGCCGGTACGCCCCTGAGTAATCTTCAGGAAATCACCGCGGAACTGCCACCCCTGAGAAAACCCACGCGCAGTCACCGCAAAGTGCGAGAACACCGACGCCTGAACGCGCTCCGGTCGATCAGTTACCTGGTCGCGGCGCTCGCGGCGGTCATCGCGTCCGCGGTGAGCTTCCTGAGCGGAATGGTCGCCAGCGACCCGCTCCGCGCGGTGGCCGCGGCACGCGCCGAGGGCGGGGTCGTCGCCTGGTGGCCGCTGCTGGTGTACGGCCCGTGGCTGGTCGCGGCGCTCTCCATCCTCCGGGCGGCCCTGCACCGGCGCCGCGCCATGCACTCCTGGTGCATGGTCATCCTCTTCTCCACGATCGCCGTCGTCCTGTGCGTCGTCCAGGCCCCGAACACCTTCCTGGACAGCGTCTCGGCCGCCCTCCCCGGCCTCGCCGCCCTGGCCTGCCTCCAACAGGCGGTCCGCCAGATCACCCTGACCCGCAGCCCACGCCGGTCGGCGCCGCGACACCGTCCGCAGCAACCGCCCGCGGCGGAGCGGCTCACTCCGTGACCGCGTGACCGCCGGTCAGGGCCGTGAGGCTGCTGCGGACGTGGTCCATGTGGGCCTGCACCTCGTCCCAGCGCTCGCCGTGTTCCCGTAGCACCCGTTCCGTCTCGCGGGCGACGCGCTCGGCGTGGGCACGGGCCTCGCGGAGGAGTTCCCCGGCGCGGGCGTCCGCCTCCTCCTGCCAGCGCCGGGCGGACTCCTCCGCGTCGGTGAGGCCCCGCGTGGCCTCGGACAGCGCGGCCTCGGCGCGGGTCACCGCCTCGGTGTGCTCCTCGTCGAGCGCGGCGGCGCGTTCGGCGGCCTCCCGCTCCACCGCCGCCCCGCGCTCGGCGTGCTCCTTCTCCTGCTCGGCGAGGAGCGCGTCCGAGCGCTGACGTGCCTCACGCAACCCGCCGAGCGCCTCCGAGCGCCGTTCCTTCACCTCGCGCCGGGTGTCCACCCGGATCTCGTCGGCCTCCGCCCGCGCCGAGAGCAGCCGCTGACGGGCGTGTTCCTCGGCGTCGGCGCGCAGCCCGTCGGCGTACTCCCGGGCCTTGCCCAGCACGTCGTCCGCCCACTCCCGGGCCCGCGCCCGCTCCTCGCGCCCCGCGGCCCGCGCCCGCTCCCGGACGTCCGCCGCCTCTTCCTCCCCGAGCAGGAAGAGGCGGCGGGCGCGCTCCCCGAGCGTGTCGTAGGTCTGCGGTCTGAGGTGCGCGACCGTCTCGCGCAGCTCCGCCGCCTCCTCGTCCATCTCCCGGGCGAGGACGGTGAGACGGGCGGCCCGCTCCCACGCGGCGTCCCGGTCGGCGGAGAGTGCCGCGGCGAAGGACTCCACCTGTTCAGGCCGGTAGCCACGCCCCCGCACGGTCGTGAACCCATAGGGCGGCATCAATGCGCTGGTCACCCTGGTACCCCTCTCCACCGGTCACACGAAACACGTCTATTTCGCGCACATCTTGATGGATCAGATGGAAGTGTTCATAACGCGACACTCCGCCTATAAGTTACGCATACAAAAGGGCCGGAACTGGTCGCACACCCAGTTCCGGCCCTCAGCCGACCGACTGCCCTACAGCAGCCCGTCCCACATCTGCTCCAGCAGCACCGACCACCAGCTCTCCGGCGAGCCCAGCGCCGCCGGGTCGAGCGCCGCCAGCTGGGCCTGGAAGTCCACCGTCCAGCGGCCCGCCTGCTCCTGGTTCAGCCCGAACCGCAGCCGCCACATCCGCCCGAGCAGCGCCAGGCACCGCACGAACTCCGGCAGCCCGGTGTTCACGAACTGCGGCGGCACCGGCGCACCGCCCGGACCGGCCTCCACCGGCACGGCGACGATGTGCGCGGTCCCGTACTGCACACAGACCGCCTTGCCGAAGTCACTGCCCATCACGAGGTACGACCCCGCGTCCGGCGCGGGCTGCACCCCGCGCTCGGCGGCCAGCTCCGCCAGCGTCGGCACCGGCCGCCCCGGCTGGGCCTGCGCCCAGAAGAACGGACCCATGTCCAGCGGCAGGCCCGCCATCATCAGCGTGTGTGCCACGACCGGCGGCACACCCTGCCGGGACACCGCCGCCTGCTCGAACCGGAACACGCCCGGCCCGAACGCCGCCGCCAGCTCCTGCGCCACGCCCTCCGGCGGCACCGGCGGCAACGGCTGCACCGGCGGCAACGGCGCCCGCACCGGCGCCGGACGCGCCGGACCGTCGGCGACCTGGTGCAACTCGCCCTGGTGGGCCAGGAGTTGCCGCATCCCCTGCTGACGGCTCGCGTGATCCGTGCCGTACGGCGCGATCGAGGTGATGCGCGCCTGCGGCCACTGCTCCCGGATCATCCGCGCGCAGTAGGCGCCCGGCAGCTCGCACGACTCCAGCTCCGTGTGCAGCTCCAGGACCTGGTCCGGGGGCACGTTCATGGCCCGCAGTTCGTGGAAGATCTGCCACTCCGGGTGCGGCGTGCCCGGCGCGGAACGCCGGATCAGCTGCTGCTCGGAACCGTCCGGCGCGCGGTAGCGCAGCACGGCCTGGTAGCCGGGGCCGACGGTCGGCTGACCGGCGGGCGGCTGCGGGTAGCCGTACGCCGGGGGCGGGCCGCCAGGACCGGGCGGGGGCGGCACCGCGCCGGGCCCCCCGGGCGGGCCGGGCGGCATCGGCTGCGGGGCCGGGGGCGGCGGGGGTGCGCCGGGGCCGCCGACCGGCGGTGTGGACAGCATGGTCTCGGCGTGGTGTACGGCACCCCCCGCACCGCCGGCGGAGGCGCCGGGCGCGCCGGGCGGCTGGGGTGCGCCCGGGGCTCCCGGGCCGGCGGGGTCGGGGTTGGCCAGCATCGTGGCGGCGTGGTGCACGTTCCCCGGCGGGGTACCGGCACCGCCGGGCGGGCCCGGAGGGGTAGGGGCGCCCGGGGCGGGCGGCGGCGTACCAGGGCCGTCGGGGCCGAGGGAGGACACCAGCTGCGTGGGTACGTACGCCCCACCCGTACCGCCCGCGCTTCCCGGCGCACCGGGCGGCGAGGGCGGCGGCGGAGTCGCGCCCCCGGTCCGCGCACCCGGCGCACCGGGCGCCCCCGGCGGAGGCGGCGGCGCCATGCCCCCGCCCCGGCGCGGCGGAGGCGCGGCCTTGCTCGTCGCGGCGTCGGCGATGTCCCCGGCGTGCGGCGGGAGCGGTCGCTCCGGGGCGCCGGGCGTGGCGGGAGGCGGCGGCGTCTGACCGGCTCCGCCGGGGGGCGGCGGGGGCGGCGTCTGGCCAACACCCGACGCACCCCCTGGCATCCCCGGGGGAGGCGTCTGACCAGGGACCGGCGTGCCCGGCACCCCCGGGGTAGGCGTCTGCCCGGCTCCCGACGCACCCGGGGGCGGCGTCTGCCCAACACCCGGCGCACCCCCTGGCATCCCCGGGGGAGGCGTCTGACCAGGGACCGGCGTGCCCGGCACCCCCGGAGGAGGCGTCTGACCGGCTCCCGACGCACCCGGGGGCGGCGTCTGCCCAACACCCGGCGCACCCGGCACTCCCGGAGGCGGCGTCTGCCCGGCTCCCGGCATCCCCGGAGGCGGCGTCTGCCCAGCCCCGGGCGCACCCGGCGCCCCCGGCCCGCCCACCACCGGCGCCACAGCCGTAGGCGGCAGCTGGCTGCCCCCCGACATCAGCGCCGTGGGAGCCTCCGGCGGCGGCGCCCCCGTACCCGCCGCGCCGCCCCGCGACCCCGCACCCGAGCCCGCTCCCGCTCCCGGGTCGCTCAGCTGCGGCGCGTACACCGTCTCCGGCAGCGGCACCGAACGGTCCTCACCAGCGTCGCCGTTGGTGTCCGTCCCCGCCCACGGCGTAGCCCCCGCGGGCGCCCCCGGCAGCCCGGCGTCGTCACCGCCCCCGGCGGCGGGCCACGACGTGGCCGACCCCCCGGACGCACCGGACGGCTCCGGCTCCCGGCGCGCGGGCGTCTCCGCCCCCTCCCGCCGGTCCGGAATCCCCATCCGGTCCGCCGCCTCCTGGAGCCACTCCGGCGGCGTCAGCAGGAACGACGTCTGATTGAGGTCCACCCGGGCCGGAGGCGCGGGCGGCGCGTCGGCCACGGCGTCCGCCTGACCGCCGTACTCCTCCTCGTAACGACGGATCACCTCGCCCACCGGCAGCGAGGGCCACAACGTGGCCTCCCCGCTGTCCCGGGCGATCACCAGCCGCTGCGCACCACCGTCCGAACGCGGCCCGTCGGCACGGTCCTCGGCCCACACCACGAACCCCAGCCCGAACTCCCGCACCCGCACCTCACGGTGCTGGTACGACGGCACGTCCCCGTTGATCCACTCCTCGGCGCGCTCCTGCGCCTGCGCGAAGGTCACCACGGCCAGCTCACTCCCCCACCGAAGAAGACGCCACCGGCACCGCCCGCGCGAAACCGCCGTCCACCATCAGGTTCGCCACCGTGTCCAACTCCGGCGGAGAACCCGCCAGCCGGGACAGGAACGCGTCGAAGTCGTCCCCGCACGGCAGCAGCAACCGCGCCACGCGCTCGGCGGGCGGCACCGACGGATCGGTGTCCCGCGCGTCGTCGTACGCGCAGAACCACACCGAACCGGCCCGCTCACCGCGCACCTTCACCGCCAGCAGACCGCCCTGGATGAAGGCCACCCCGAGGTAGTCCTTCGTCAGGTGGTCCCGCAGACACTTGTTGACGTAGACGAGGTCGTTGACCGCCGCCTCGTCCCGCACCGTGAAGAACGGCTGGTCGATCAGCAGCCCCAGCTCCGCGTCGAGCGCCGTCCCCACCGGCGCGCAACCGCCCGCCGCCTTCAGGAACGAACGGTAGGCACCCGGCAGCCGGTAGCCCAGGTCCTCCTCCACCCCCAGCACCTGCGCCTCGGTCACCGCCACCGACGCCTTCGGCAGCCCGAAGTGCGCCGGCCGGGTCTCCTGCAACGGACGCGTGCCCCGCTTGCCGTGGTCGACGGCCGCCGTCGCGATCCCGCCGTGGTGCCGCAACAGCGCCTTCACCTCGACCGGCACCAGTTCGAGCCGCCGCGTCCCGGCCACGTGGTGCCACGTCCACCCGTGCGGCGTCGCCACCGCCGGGACCGTGTCCCACAGCTCGTGCCCGGACACCGCCAGCGCCGCGTTCGCCGACACGTAGTCCGTCAGCCGCAACTCGTCGACACCGAAGCCCTCCGGGGGCTCCGCGATCTCCGCCGCCGCGCGCGCGTACGGCGAGAAGTCGGGATAGCCGCGCTCGTCCACCCGCACCCCTCGCGGATGGCGCGACGCCCGCACCGGATCCGGGAAGTGCACGACCTGCCCGGCATAGGCCGCGTTCGGCGGCGCGGCGTGTCCCCCGGCCTGGCGGCCGGGAGGTTCCCCCAGCCCGAGCCGACCTGTCGTCATGGCGGTTGCCCCCTGCGGCACTCTGGTACGGCCGCGACGACCGCCCTCGGCCGTCACGCCCCGTATCGACTTCCGATCTCCCACGTCTCTTCCACGCCCGGGACCCGGCGGATACACCGTTCCCCGACCGCGACGCGTTGCCCGCGCAAGCGCGGTGCCCGACAGCCTATGCGGTACGACCCCACCGGTCACCGGCGCCGGTAGCCACCCCCTCCACGACCGCCCCGCCACCGTGACCAGCCGTCACCCCACCGTGACGCACTGCCCCGACCGGGCGTGTCGCGGCGCCCCAGCTTCCGCACCAGCCACGCCGTTTGGCACTCTGTGTCAGCCGGGGGGATGCACTGGAGGGGAAAAACGATCATGAGCGGAACACAGACGGGGCCGCACACCAGCGCATCCGGCGACCCACGCGTCGGCTGGAGCGCCAACGAGACACCCGCACCGCCTACGCTCCGTCACCGCCGCGACGGCATCCTCCCCACCGTCGCCGCCGCCCTCTCCGTCCGCGGCGCCACCCTCACCGGCACCGCCGCGCGCGGCGACCAGCCACCCGCCCTCCACCCCCTCGTACAGGACTTCCTCGACACCCTCACCAGCGCCCAACGCGACCGCTACACCGGCCGCTGCGCCGAGACCATCCTCATCTCCCGGCACATCGCCACCGCCGACGCCGCCCGCAGCAAACGCGCCGCGCGCAAACCCATGACCAACGGCGAGGCACGCAGAGCCCTCAAACAGGCCAAGCTCACCGCCCGCCGCATCCGCGAGGACGGCGACCCCCTGCACGGCAGCTACGCCGCGCCCTGCCGCGCCTGCGCCGCGCTCAGCGCCCACTTCGGCGTCCGCGTCGTCGACCCGACGCCGACCAACGGCTGAACACCCCGCGCCCACCCCTCGTACCCACGTACGGAACCGCACGAGCCGCACCCACCCGACACACGATCGAAGGGCAGATGCACACCGACCGCACGACATCCACCCGCTTCCCCGTCCCCGTCGACGCCGCCCTGCGCGCGGCAGGCTGGCAACCCGGACACTGGGACATCAAGCAGGCGGAGATCTGGGCCGACACCCTGCGCGAACACACCTCCCCCGCCGGACACCGCCACGCCGTGTTCCCCGCCGCCGTCGAGGCGTGGGCCGAGTTCGGCGGCCTGCACATCGCCCCCACCGGGCCCGGCCGCCAGCTCGCCCCCACCGCCGTCCACCTCGACCCGATGCACGGCCTCCACCTCGCCCGCACCCTCGGCGACCTCGGCCGCGCCCTCGGCACCGAGGTCAGCCCCCTCGGCACCGAACCCGACTCCGAAGCCCTCCTCGCCATCGACGCCGAAGGCCGCGTCTACGCCCTCGACCACACCGGCGACTGGTACCTCGGCCCCACCGTCGACCAGGCCCTCACCACCCTGGTCACCGGCATGGAACCGGTCCGCCTCACCACGGGCTGACCCCACCCGGGGGTGCTACGACGCCGGGATGACCGCCGACACCCGGAACCCCCCGGCGTCCGTCGGCCCGGACACGAACACCCCGCCCAGCGCCGCGACCCGCTCCTCCATCCCCACCAGCCCGTTCCCGCCGGACGGCAACCGCGCCGACGACGCCGACGACGCCTCCGGCGGCGGCTCGTTCTCCACCTGCATCGCGATCTCCGCCGACCGGTGCGCGAGCCGGACGTACGTCTTGGCGCCCGCCGCGTGCTTGTGGACGTTCGTCAGCGCCTCCTGCACCACCCGGAACGCCGTCTGCTCCACCTCGGGCGCGTAGTCCCGCACCTCCCCGACCACCGACAGGTCCACCGCCATCCCCGCCGCCGCGGACTGCCCGACCAACTCGTCCAGCTCCGACAGACAGGGCCCCTCGCCCTCCTCGGCGACCCGGGACGCGGCAGCCGCGGCGGCCACCCCCACCGCCGCCAGCGGCACCGACTCCGCCCCCACGCCACGCACCGGCCGCTCCGCCGCCCCGTCCGAACTCCGCAACACCCCCAGCATCTCCCGCAACTCGGTCAGCGCCTGCCGCCCCATGTCCCCCACCAGCGCGGCGTTCCTCACCGCCTTCTCCGGATCCTTCCGGGCCACGGCCTGGAGCGCCGCGGCGTGCACCACCATCAGACTCACCCGGTGCGCGACCACGTCGTGCATCTCCCGCGCGATCCGCGTCCGCTCCTCGTTGCGCGCCCACTCGGCCCGCTCCTCAGCCCGCTCCGCCAGCAGCTGAAGCTCCCGCTCCAAGCTGTCCGCCCGCTCCCGCAGGCTCTCCATCAGCCGCCGCCGCGCGCCGACGTACATCCCGAGCAGCACCGGCGGCGCGGTCACACCCAGCGAAGCGGTAATCGAGATGAAGGGGACGAACCAGTCCCCGCCGATCTCGTACTCCCCCCGGTTCATCCCCTGCTGGGCCCGCACGAACGTCACGATCAACGTCCCCACGAGCGACATCCCGGCCAGCGAGGCGATGATCCGGCGGGGCAGTTCGGAGGCGGCGAGCGTGTAGAGCCCGACGACGCTCATCAGGAAGCCCATCTGGGCGGGCGCGATCGCGATGGCGACCAGCACGACGGCGATCGGCCACTGCCGCCGCACCAGCAGCGCGGACCCGGCCACCAGTCCGAAGACGACCCCCACCGCCACCGGTATCCCGGCGTCCCCCGCGAACTTGACCCCCTCGGCCCCGCACTCCGCGGCCGACAGCAGCGCGAGCCCCCCGTCGAGCACGGCACTGCGCCGCCGCTCCCACCACAGCGGCCCTCCCCGGGCCGTCACGTCCTCTTCCCCCGTCGCGGTCATGCCTCCAGCCTACGATCGCCCGCCACCCGTTTTCCGGCGACTTCAGCAAGCGATACGTCGCGATAGCCCTCGAACAGGTGAACCCCTCGGCATCCAGCCCCGGAACCAGGCATTCCTCCCGGACGGTATGCCCATGGCACATCCACAGGACAAGTACGCCGACTTCGAGGGGCTGCGCGAACAGGCCGTCGCCCTGCGCCGCGCGGGCCTCAGCCGTCGCCAGATCCGCGACCGGCTCCACGTCGACAACAACGACATCCTCAACCGCCTCCTGGAGGGCGAGCCACCCCCGGAGTGGACCCGCCGCCCGAACGCGAAGGACGACCTACGGGAGCGGGCCCGCGAACTACGGCGCCAGGGCTGGACGTACGACCAGATCCAGGTCGAACTGGGCTGCTCGAAGAGTTCGATCTCCCTGTGGGTACGGGACCTGCCGAAGCCGGAGCCTCGCCGCACACCAGAGGAGCAGCGGGCACTCATGCACGAAGGGCTCGCACAGCTACGCGCCCATCAGCACCGGGAGCAGGAAGCGGTGAGGCAGGCGGCCTCAGCAGCCGTCGGCGCGCTATCGGACCGCGAGCTGTTCCTCACGGGGGTCGCGCTCTACTGGGCCGAGGGAGCGAAGTCCAAGCCGCACCGCCGCACCGAGGTCCTGCAGTTCATCAACAGCGACGCCAACGTCATCAAGGTCTTCCTGCGCTGGCTGGAACTGCTGGATGTGACAAGGGACCGCCTGACCCTTCGCGTCAGCATTCACGAGACCGCGAACACCGAAGCCGCCGAGAGGTACTGGGCCGATGTCGCCGGGGTGCCCGTATCCGCGTTCAGCAGGGCCACCCTGAAGAAGCACAACCCCCGAACCAACCGCAGGAACACAGGTGACGACTACCACGGCTGCTTGATGATCTACGTCAAGCAGAGCGCCAACCTGTACCGTCGCATGGAGGGCGCCTGGTACGGCATAGTGTTGGGTGCCAACTCGGCGACCTGACCGGATGTCCGGTTTGGTGGAGTTTAATCCCCCATGGTGTAATCGGGCAGCACTGAGGGTTTTGGTCCCTTAAGTTCAGGTTCAAATCCTGATGGGGGAGCTGCTTGCCCTGCGGGCCCTGACTGGCACAGTCCAGTCAGGGCCCGCTCCCATGTCACCCCCAAGTCCCCCCGGTATCCTGCGCATGTCACCCCACCCCATCCCAAAAGCCGAAGGGCAACCC
Organism: Streptomyces sp. NPDC006997; assembly: GCF_040635175.1. Lineage (NCBI taxonomy): Bacteria > Bacillati > Actinomycetota > Actinomycetes > Kitasatosporales > Streptomycetaceae > Streptomyces > Streptomyces sp. NPDC006997. The sequence goes on along the minus strand of NZ_JBEYHH010000008.1, from coordinate 95,143 downwards.
CGTGAGCGCCATTCGCCCGGCAGCCGTCGTCGTTCTCGCAGCGGGTGAGGGCACCCGTATGAAGTCGGCCACACCCAAGGTCCTGCACGAGATCTGTGGCCGTTCCCTCGTGGGCCATGTGCTGGCCGCCGCCGGCGAGCTGGAGCCGGAGAACCTCGTCGTCGTGGTCGGGCACGCGCGGGAGCAGGTGACCGCGCACCTCGCCGAGGCCGCCCCCGGCGTCCGGACCGCCGTGCAGGCGGAGCAGAACGGCACGGGGCACGCCGTACGGATGGCCCTGGAGGAGCTGGGCGGTGTGGTCGAGGGGACCGTCGTCGTGGTCTGCGGGGACACTCCCCTCCTCACCGGGGAGACGCTCGCGCGGCTCGCCGCCGCCCACGGCGGTGACGGGAACGCCGTGACCGTGCTGACCGCCGAGGTGCCGGACGCGACCGGGTACGGGCGGATCGTGCGGGACGACGCCACCGGTGCCGTGACCGGGATCGTCGAGCACAAGGACGCCACCGACGCGCAGCGGGCGATCCGGGAGATCAACTCCGGGGTGTTCGCGTTCGACGGGCGGCTGCTGGCGGACGCGCTGGGGAAGGTCCGCACGGACAACAGCCAGGGCGAGGAGTACCTGACGGACGTCCTCGGCATCCTGCGGGAGGCCGGGCACCGGGTCGGGGCGTGCGTCGCCGCCGACCACCGGGAGATCGCCGGGATCAACAACCGGGTGCAGCTGGCGGAGGCCCGCCGCATCCTCAACGACCGCCTGCTGACCGCGGCGATGCTCGCGGGGGTCACCGTCGTCGACCCGGCGACGACCTTCGTCGACGTCACCGTGTCGTTCGAGCAGGACGCCGTCGTGCATCCGGGGACCCAGCTCCTCGGGGACACGCACCTGGCCGAGGGGGCTGAGGTCGGGCCCAACAGCCGGCTGAAGGACACCCGGGTCGGTGCCGGGGCGCGGGTGGACAACACGGTCGCGGACGGGGCCGACATCGGGCCGCGGGCCAGCGTGGGACCGTACGCCTATCTGCGGCCGGGGGCGCGGCTCGGGGTGAAGTCGAAGGTCGGGACGTTCGTCGAGATCAAGAACACGTCGGTGGGTGAGGGCACGAAGGTGCCGCACCTGTCGTACGTGGGGGACGCGACGATCGGGGAGTACACGAACATCGGTGCCGCGAGCGTGTTCGTGAACTACGACGGTGAGCACAAGCACCACACCACGGTGGGCTCCCACTGCAAGACGGGGGCCGACAACATGTTTGTGGCGCCTGTCACGGTCGGGGACGGCGCGTACACCGCCGCCGGTTCCGTGATCACGCGTGACGTGCCGTCCGGTTCGCTGGCCGTGGCCCGTGGCCAGCAGCGGAATATCGAGGGTTGGGTGGCTCGCAAGCGTCCGGGGAGCGCCGCGGCGAAGGCGGCCGAGGCGGCTTCCCGGGAGTCGGACGGCGAAGGCTGACCGGAAACAGGTGCGTCTGGGACGGCGTACCGTGATAAGTGCACAACCGCACCCCACCAGCTGAGACGGCTTCCGGCCCGCCGCCGGTCCGCCGTGTCGACACCCAGCTGCGACACCTCTGAGGAGACAGTGCTGTGACCGGGATCAAGACGACCGGCGAGAAGAAGATGATGTTCTTCTCCGGCCGCGCCCACCCCGTGCTTGCCGAGGAAATCGCCCACCAGCTGGGAGTCGGGGTCGTCCCGACGAAGGCCTTCGACTTCGCCAACGGCGAGATCTACGTGCGGTACCAGGAGTCCGCGCGTGGTGCGGACTGCTTCGTGATCCAGAGCCACACGGCTCCGATCAACCAATGGATCATGGAGCAACTGATCATGATCGACGCGCTGAAGCGCGCGTCGGCCCGCTCCATCACGGTCATCGTGCCGTTCTACGGTTACGCGCGGCAGGACAAGAAGCACCGTGGCCGTGAACCGATTTCGGCCCGTCTGATCGCGGACCTGATGAAGACCTCGGGTGCGGACCGGATCCTGGCCGTGGATCTGCACACCGACCAGATCCAGGGCTTCTTCGACGGGCCGGTCGACCACCTCTTCGCGCTGCCGCTGCTGGCGGACTACGTGGGCGCCAAGGTGGACCGGGACAAGCTGACCGTCGTCTCGCCGGACGCGGGCCGGGTGCGGGTGGCCGACCGCTGGTGTGACCGGCTGGGCGCGCCGCTGGCGATCGTGCACAAGCGGCGGGACAAGGACGTGGCGAACCAGGTCACCGTGCACGAGGTCGTGGGTGACGTCGAGGGCCGTATCTGTGTCCTGGTGGACGACATGATCGACACGGGTGGCACGATCTGCGCCGCGGCGGACGCGCTGTTCGCGCACGGTGCGGAGGACGTGATCGTGACGGCGACGCACGGTGTGCTGTCGGGTCCGGCGGCGGACCGGCTGAAGAACTCGCGGGTCAGCGAGTTCGTGTTCACCAACACCCTGCCGACGCCGGGTGAGGTGGCGAGCGACCTGGACAAGATCAAGGTGCTGTCGATCGCGCCGACGATCGCGCGCGCGGTGCGCGAGGTGTTCGAGGACGGTTCGGTGACGAGCCTGTTCGACGAGCAGTGAGACACCGCTAGCGCGCTGTCTGCTTGATCGATTTTTCTGCGGCCTTCCGCGCCGGGTATCCTGCTGGGGTTGCTCGGCGAGGGAGGCCGTGGTCCGTGTGTGGCACGGATGTACGGCGGTCCGTTATCGACGCGCTCTTCGTAGCAGGCCGTTCGTGGCCGGGTGACCACGTCCGTCTCTGATGTTCTACGAGGAGTGATCATGTCTGAGGTGAAGCTGTCCGCCGAGACTCGTACCGAGTTCGGCAAGGGCGCCGCCCGTCGTATCCGTCGCGCCGACAAGGTTCCCGGTGTGCTGTACGGCCACGGTTCCGACCCGCTGCACCTGACCCTGCCGGGTCACGAGCTGCTGCTGGCGCTGCGTACCCCGAACGTGCTGATCGCGCTGGACATCGACGGCAAGGGCAACGAGCTGGCGATCCCGAAGGCCGTACAGCGGGACGCGATCAAGGGCTTCCTGGTCCATGTCGACCTGCAGCTGGTCACGCGGGGCGAGAAGGTCAACGTCGAGATCCCGGTCGTCACCGAGGGCGAGCTGGCCGCCGGTGGCAACCTGCTGGAGCACGTGCTGAACGCGCTGCCGGTCGAGGCCGAGGCGACCCACATCCCGGAGCAGGTGACGGTGTCGGTCGAGGGTCTGGCGGCCGGTGCGTCCGTCCTGGCCAAGGACATCGCCCTGCCGAGCGGTGTCTCGCTGGGCGTCGAGGGGGACACGGTGGTCCTCCAGGTGCTGGCCGCCCAGGCCGAGGAGGCCGCGGAGGGTGCCGAGGGCGAAGCGCCCGCCGAGGCCTGATCCGTACCGCCTTCGCTGTTTCGTCAGCCGCTGTTCCGCCGTCCGGCGGGGCAGCGGCTGGCGCGTATCCGAGGAGAGATGGACGTGACGACCGATGCCAGCGCCCCGTGGCTGATCGTGGGGCTGGGCAATCCCGGGCCGGAGTACGCCGGGAACCGGCACAACGTGGGGTTCATGGTGGCGGATCTGCTGGCGGAGCGGGTGGGGGGCCGGTTCAAGCGGGCGGGCCGGGCGCAGGCGCAGGTCGTGGAGGGCCGGATCGGTCCGCCGGGGCCGGGGAACCGGCGGGTGGTGCTGGCGAAGCCGATGTCGTACATGAATCTGTCGGGTGGGCCGGTGAACGCGTTGCGGGACTTCTACAAGGTGCCGTTGGCGCAGGTGGTGGCGGTGCACGACGAGTTGGACATCGACTACGGGACGCTGCGGCTGAAGCTGGGCGGCGGGGACAACGGGCACAACGGTCTGAAGTCGATGACGAAGGCGATGGGCGCGGAGTACCACCGGGTGCGGTTCGGGATCGGGCGTCCGCCGGGGCGGATGCCGGTGGCGGACTTCGTGCTGAGGGACTTCTCGTCGGCGGAGCGCAAGGAGTTGGGCTACTTCGTGGACCGGGCGGCGGACGCGGTGGAGTGTCTGGTGATCGAGGGTCTGGAGCGGGCGCAGAGTACGTACAACTCGTGACTTGTCCCGTGCTCCCCCACGTTCGAGTTGACTGCTCGTGCAGGCATGGCCAAGGATCTCGGCCATGCCGAACGCCGTCTTGTCGAGCCAGGGCGCTGCCACCGCGCTGCGGTTCGGACGGCTCGCGGCGACGGGGGTCGTCGCGGCGCTGATCCTGACCGCGGGCGTGTGGGCGTCCTGGGGGACCGCTCAGTACGTGATGCTCACCAAGGGCCGGGAGTCGGGCACGGTGACGGTGGAGCGGTGCGACGACGGGTGGTGCCGCGGCGCGTTCACGGGGGACGGGGGTGCGGTCGCCCGGCGCGGTGAGGTGGCCGTCGAGGATTCCGTGGCCGTGGAGAAGGGCCGTACCTATGACGTCGTGGTGAAGCCGGGCGGCGCCGAGGCGGTGCGGTCGGGTCCGGCCGGGGTGCTGTACGCGTGGGTGCCGTTGGGCGGTGCGCTGTTGCTGGCGTCGGTGGTGGTGGCCGGCGGGCTGCGGCGTACCCGGCTGGCGTGGGTGCTGGCGGGGGCGGGGACCGCGCTCCTCACCGCCGCTTACGTGGCGGTCTGAGGGTGACTGTCCGAATTCCGTGACTGTGGATCATTCGAGCGTTTCCTGTTCGTGATTGACCCACGGCCGTCCGGTGACGGATGCTAAACCGCCACCCCCCTCACATCTTCCCCATAGGCAACAGAAGATGGGTTGACTCATGCGTACCCTCTCCCGCGCCGGTGTATTCCTCACCGCCGCGTCCTCCGCCGTCCTGCTCGCGGCTCCCGTCGCACTCGCCACCGCTCCCGGTGACAACGGCACCGTCAAGATCCACGATGCGGTCACTGGTGAGGAGCAGCGCCAGAACGAGCCGCACGTGTGCACCTTCTACCTGGACGCATTCGGTTTCGACGGTGTCCAGGAGGTCGACTGGCACATCGAGGCCTGGGCGCCGTCCGCCGGCGTCAAGGGCGAGACGGTGGAGTCCGGCGCGATCACCCTCGACGAGGCGGGTCACGGCCGTACCGAGGACCTGTCGCTGGCCGACGGTCACTACAAGCTGTTCTGGAACTTCGAGGGCGAGCACGGCTCGGCCAAGCACAAGGTGTTCTGGACCGACTGCGAGGACGACGAGGAGGGCGGCGGTTCGTCGTCGCCGACGCCGTCCGCCTCGGCGTCCGAGAGTGGCGGTACGACGGCCTCCCCGTCCCCGTCCTCGTCCCCGTCCGCCAGTGAGTCCGGTGGCGAGGAGGTCGCCCCGGGCGCCTCGCCGTCGTCGGCTCCGTCGGCGCAGGGTGAGGACGGGAACCTGGCCGAGACCGGCAGCGGTGCCCCGGTGGGCCTGCTCTCCGGGGTCGCCGCGGTGCTCGTCGCGGCGGGCGGTTTCCTGGCGTTCCGTCGCCGGAAGGCGCAGCAGGGCTAGTTCCTCCGGGTGAACCCGGAGACGGCGGTGCCCCCGTGCTCGTACGTACAGCACGGGGGCACCGCCGTGTCTGGTGTCAGCCGGTGTTGCGCAGGCCCGCCGCCACGCCGTTGACGGTGAGCAGCAGGGCGCGGGCGAGCAGCGGGTCGGCCTCGGCGCCGGAGGCGGCGGCCTCGCGCTGCCGCTTGAGCAGGGCGACCTGGAGGTAGGAGATCGGGTCGAGGTAGGCGTCGCGGATGGTGAAGGTCTGCTTCAGCACGGGCTGCGCGTCGAGCAGTTCGTCCTCGCCGGTGATGCGCAGCACCTCACGGACGGTCAGCTCGTGCTCCGTGCGGATGGTGTCGAAGACGTGCTTCAGCTCGTCGGGGACGAGGGTGTCGACGTAGTGCTGGGCGATCCGCAGGTCCGTCTTGGCGAGGGTCATCTCGACGTTGGAGACGAAGTTGCGGAAGAAGTGCCACCGCTCGTACATCTCGTCGAGCACGGTGTCGAGCCCGGCCTCGCGCAGCGCCTTCAGTCCCGAGCCGACGCCGAACCAGCCGGGGACGATCTGCCGGGACTGGGTCCAGCCGAACACCCAGGGGATGGCGCGCAGTCCGTCGAGGGAGACGCCGGAGCCGGGGCGGCGGGAGGGCCGGGAGCCCAGGTGCAGGTCGGCGAGCTGGTCCACCGGCGTCGACGCGAGGAAGTACGTCGGCAGGTCGGGGTCCTCGACCAGTCGGCGGTAGGCGGCGTGGGCGGCGTCGGAGGCGACGTCCATCGCGGCGTCCCAGCGGGCGAGGGCCTCGTCGGACTGGCGGGGGGCGGTGTGCAGGGCGGACGCCTGGAGCGTGGCGGCGATGGTGAGTTCCAGGTTCTCCCTGGCCAGGGAGGGGATGAGGTACTTGTCGGAGATGACCTCGCCCTGCTCGGTGACCTTGATCTCGCCTTCGAGGGTGCCCCAGGGCTGGGCGAGGATGGCGTCGTGGGTGGGGCCGCCGCCGCGGCCGACGGTGCCGCCGCGGCCGTGGAAGAGGCGCAGCCGTACGCCGTAGCGGTGGGCGACGTCGCGCAGCCGGCGCTGGGCGCGGTGGATCTCCCACTGGCTGGTGGTGATGCCGCCGAACTTGGAGGAGTCGGAGTAGCCGAGCATGACCTCCTGGACGTCGCCCCGCAGCGCGACCAGGCGCCGGTAGGACGGGTCGGAGAGCATGTCCTCCAGGATGGTGTCGGCGGCCTTCAGCTCGTCGGTGGTCTCCAGCAGCGGCACGATGCCGATCTTCGCCCAGCCGGCGTGCAGGTCGATCAGCCCGGCCTCGCGGGCGAGGACGGCGGCGGCGAAGACGTCGTCGGCGCCCTGGCACATGGAGATGATGTACGACTCGATGACCTCGGGCCCGAAGACCGTCAGGGCCTTCTTCACGGTCTCGAAGACGCCGAGGGTCTTCTCCCCGGCCGCGTCGACGGGCGCCGGGGTCGGGGCGAGCGGTCTGCGGGAGCGCAGTTCCTTGGCGAGCAGCTTGGCGCGGTAGTCGCGGGGCATGTCGGCGTAGCGCCAGGACTCTTCGCCGAGCCGGTCGAAGAGCTGGCCGAGGGCGTGGTGGTGGGCGTCGGCGTGTTCGCGGACGTCGAGGGTGGCGAGCTGGAGGCCGAAGGCGGCGAGGGTGCGGATGGTGCGGGCGAGGCGGCCGTCGGCGAAGAGGCCGCCGCGGTGCTCCCGCAGCGAGGTCTGGATGATCCGCAGGTCGTGGAGGAGTTCGCTGGTGCCGAGGTAGTCGCGGCCGGGCTCGTGCGGGGTGCCCTGGGCGAGGCGCTTCTTGGTGTTGGCGAGCTTCTCGCGGACGCAGGTCGACTTCAGCCGGTAGGGCTCCTCGGCGTTGAGGCGCTTGTAGCGGGGGCTGATCTCCGGCAGGCGCTCCAGGTCGGCCTGGAGGGACTCCAGGAGTTCGTCGGTGGCGCCGGTGTAGCGGATGGAGTTGGAGAGGAAGCCGCGCAGTTCGTCGATCATCTCCAGGGCGTCGTTGATGCCGTGTTCGTGCTGGAGGATGAGGACGTCCCAGGTGACCTGCGGGGTGACGTTGGGGTTGCCGTCGCGGTCGCCGCCGATCCAGCTGCCGAAGGTGAGGGGGCGGGTGTCGTCGGGGAGCTTGACGCCGACGCGTTCCAGTTCCGCGGTGAGGTCCTCCAGGACATCGCCGACGGCGCCCGCGTGGAGTTCGTCGAGGTAGTAGATGGCGTTGCGGGCCTCGTCGGCGGGCTCGGGGCGGACGACGCGCAGTTCGTCGGTCTGCCAGACGAGGTCGATGTTCTCGGCCAGCCGGGTGTCGTGGCGGCGCCGGTCGGACTCCAGGACGGGCGTGTCGAGGAGGGCGGCGATACGGCGCAGCTTGTTGAGGACGGAGCGGCGGGCGGCCTCGGTGGGGTGGGCGGTGAACACCGGGCGGACGTTGAGGTGCTGGACCGTCTCGCGCAGGTGGTCGGGGTCCGCGTCCTTGAGCCGGTCGGCGGTGCGGGAGAGCAGTCCGCCCTCGGCGGCGCGGCGTTCGCGCAGTTCCCGGCCGCGGTGCACCTGCTCGGTGACGTTGGCGAGGTGGAAGTAGGTGGAGAACGCGCGGACCAGCTTGGCCGCGGTCTGTAGTTCGGTGCCGCGCAGCAGTTCCGCGGCGGCCTCGCCGTCCTCTCGGGTGAGTCGGCGTACCTTCTCGACGAGGTCCAGCAGCTCCGGGCCCTCCTGCCGTACCAGGGTCTCTCCCAGGAGGTCACCCAGTCGGCGGATGTCGGCGCGCAGTTCGCTGCTGGTCGTCGTGGTCTGGTCGTCGGCACTGCTCACAGGTGCGGCTCCTTGCAGTGTTGAAGCTCGTCTGAAGCTCGGCTGGAGGGGAACCCGGGTGACCGCCGTACGGCGGGTGCCGCATACGGACCGGACATCCGGGAAGTAAACAGAGCGGACCGCGCTGTCCGACCGACACCAGGATAGGTGGCGGGTGGGACGCGCAGGCTCACGGGCTCTTGCCGCCGGGCGACGCGCTGCCATACTTACGACGCCGTAGGTTACGGAACCGTAGGGAGCAAGCGCGGTTCCGCTGCCCGGCACCCGCCTCAACCACTGATCCCACAGGGACGCCGCATATGACCTCAAGCTCCGATGTGATCGAAGAAGCCCCGAAGGGGGCCGACGACACCCTGGCCCCCGCCACCCTGGGTGGTGAGCAGAAGCGTTCGGTCGAGCAGTTCGCGCTGCTGTTGTTCATCACCGTGCCGTTCCTCGCGCTGGTCGCGGCCGTGCCGCTGGCGTGGGGGTGGGGTGTGAGCTGGCTGGACCTCGGTCTGCTGGTCTTCTTCTACTTCCTCGGATGTCACGGCATCACCATCGGTTTCCACCGTCACTTCACTCACGGTTCCTTCAAGGCCAAGCGGCCGCTGAAGATCGCGCTGGCCGTCGCGGGTTCGATGGCGGTCGAGGGGCCTCTGGTCCGCTGGGTCGCCGACCACCGCAAACACCACAGGTTCTCCGACGCCGAGGGCGACCCGCACTCGCCGTGGCGGTACGGCGAGACGGTCCCGGCGCTGATGAAGGGCCTCTGGTGGGCCCATATCGCCTGGATGTTCGACGAGGAGCAGACGTCGCAGGAGAAGTACGCGCCGGACCTGATCAAGGACCCGGCGCTGCGTGCGGTCTCCCGCCAGTTCGTGCTCTGGACGGTCGTCTCGCTGGCCCTGCCCGCGCTGGTCGGCGGTCTGGTGACGATGTCCTGGTGGGGCGCGTTCACCGGCTTCTTCTGGGGCTCGCTGGTCCGCGTCGCCCTCCTGCACCACGTCACCTGGTCGATCAACTCGATCTGCCACGCCGTCGGCAAGCGGCCGTTCAAGTCGCGGGACCGCTCGGGCAACGTGTGGTGGCTGGCGGTGCTGTCGTGCGGGGAGTCCTGGCACAACCTGCACCACGCCGACCCGACGTCGGCGCGGCACGGTGTGGAGCGCGGCCAGATCGACTCCTCGGCGCGGATCATCCGCTGGTTCGAGAAGCTGGGCTGGGCGTACGACGTGCGCTGGCCGTCACGCTCGCGTATCGATTCCCGCCGCACCGCGGAGGAAGACGGCGCCCGCCGCCGGAAGGCGACCGCCGAGGCGGCATGATTGACGGCGTGGCGACCGACTCCAGCAGCACCCCAAGCAATGAGAAGCCGCGGCGTGCGCGTCGCACCCGGATGACCGGTGCCGAGCGCCGCCAGCAGCTGCTGGAGATCGGTCGCACCCTCTTCGCCGCGAAGGGCTTCGAGGGCACGTCGGTGGAGGAGATCGCGGCGAAGGCCGGGGTGTCCAAGCCGGTGGTGTACGAGCACTTCGGCGGCAAGGAGGGGCTGTACGCGGTGGTGGTGGACCGCGAGATGCGCCGCCTGCTGGACATGGTGACCAGCTCCCTCACGGCCGGGCACCCCCGGGAACTCTGCGAACAGGCGGCCTTCGCCCTCCTCGACTACATCGAGGAGTACACGGACGGTTTCCGCATCCTGGTCCGCGACTCCCCCATCCCCCAGTCCACGGGCTCCTTCGCGTCCCTCATCTCGGACATCGCCACCCAGGTGGAGGACATCCTCGGCCGCGAGTTCAAGAGCCGCGGCTTCGACCCCAAGCTGGCCCCCCTCTACGCCCAGGCCCTGGTCGGCATGGTCGCCCTGACCGGCCAGTGGTGGCTGGAGGTCCGCCGCCCGAAGAAGGCGGAGGTGGCGGCCCACCTGGTCAACCTGGCCTGGCACGGCCTGGACGGCCTGGAGGCGAAGCCTCACCTGATAGGGCGGCGCAAGAGCTAGGAAGTGCACACAACATACCTCTTGTGTAACCATCTGCGCATGACTGAGATCCCGATCAGCGCTGCCCGCTCCCAGCTCGGTGACCTGGTCCGCCGCGCGGCCCACGGCCGGGAGACCATCGCCCTCACCGACCACGGCCACGTGGCCGCGCTGCTCGTCTCACCTCAAGTGATAGAGGATCTTGAGGACGCCCTCGCCGTCGCTGACTACCAGCGGCGCAAGGCTGAGGGCACGCTCGGGGAAGGCATTCCCCACGAGGAGGTCGGACGCATTCTGGGGCTGCGTCCGTGACCTACCGCATCATCTGGGAGCCTGCCGCGACCAACGCGGCGGTCCGCTTCCTCAAGGACGACGCACAGGACCTCGCCGCCGTCTACGAAGCTGTCGACGCCCTCGCCGAGGCACCCCGGCCAGTCAACTCCCACGCGTACGGCGTGAACATCCGGCGCCTGCGCGTCGGCGGCTACCGAGTGCTGTACGTCATCGAGGACCAGGAGATCCACATCCTCGTCACCCACCTCGGCCGCACCCCCTGATCACACGGCACCGCCCTTCCGCGCCACCGCGAACACCCGGCGGAACGGGAACGGGGTGCCGTACCGCCCCGCGGGGTACGCCGCGCGCAGGGCGGCCCGGTACTCGGCGAGGAACGCCTCGCGGGCCTGCGGATCGTCGCCGAGGGCGGCGAGGACCGGGCGCAGGCCCGTGCCCTTCACCCAGTCCAGGACGGGGTCGTCCCCCGTCAGCAGATGGACGTACGTCGTCTCCCAGGCGTCCACCGCGCAGCCGAGGGCGGTGAGGTGGGCCAGGTACGCCTCGGGGGTGTGGACGGCGTCGTCGTGGCGGAGGGCGGTGGCGAGGCGGTCGCGCCAGCGGGCGGACCCGGTCAGCTCGCGCATCAGGCGGTGGCTGGGGGCGTCGAAGTTGCCCGGCACCTGAAAGGCGAGGGTGCCGCCGGGTACCAGCGCGGCGATCCAGTCGGCGAAGCGGTCCACGTGCCCCGGCACCCACTGGAGGGTCGCGTTGCTGATGATCAGGCCGTGGGAGCCCGGCGCGGGCGTCCAGGTCCGGGCGTCGGCTTCCGCGAAGGCCAGCCGGGGATGGTCGGCCCGGCCGCGCGCCAGCATCTCGGGCGAGTTGTCGTAGCCGGTGACGCGGGCGCCGGGCCAGCGGTCGGCCAGGAGCGCGGTGGCGTTGCCGGGGCCGCAGCCGAGGTCGGCGACGACCGGCGGGTCACCGGGCAGGTCCGGGACGCGGGCCAGCAGGTCGACGAAGGGGCGGGCGCGGTGGCCGGCGTGGCGCAGGTACTGCGCGGGATCCCAGCCGGAGGCGGTGGTCGTCGTCATACGACCAGACTGACGACCCAGGTATCTTGACGTCAAGAGACTTCACGTCGACACAACCACTACACTGATCGCTATGGAGGACGAGGTCGATCGGCTGGTCGCGGCGTGGCGCCGGGAGCGCCCGGACCTCGACGTGGAACCACTAGAGGTCCTCAGCCGGGTGAGCAGGCTGGCCCGGCACCTGGACCGTGCCCGGCGGCTGGCGTTCGCCGAGCACAGCCTGGAGCCCTGGGAGTTCGACGTGCTGACCGCGCTCAGACGCGCCGGAACGCCGTACCAGCTCTCCCCCGGACAGCTGCTGACCCAGACCCTGGTCACCTCCGGCACGATGACCAACCGCATCGACCGCCTGACCAAGAAGGGCCTGGTCGAACGGCTGCCCGACCCGAGCGACCGGCGCGGTGTGCTGGTCCGCCTGACCCCCGAGGGGCAGGACCGCGCCGACCAGGCGCTGGCGGGCCTGCTGGCACAGGAGCGCGCCATCCTCGCCGAGCTGTCCCACGCCCAGCGCGCCGAACTGGCGGCACTCCTGCGCCAACTGACGGCACCGTTCGACAACATCCCGGGCTGACCCGGACCCGGCCCACGAGCCGGGCCACCGCTCAGGCGCTGTTGCTCTCCTGCGGACCGATCCGCCCCGGCGGCCCCAGGTCGACCGGCCCCACACCCGCCCGCCGCGCCAGCGCGACCGCCGCGAGGGTGGAGTGGACGCCCAGCTTGCCGAGGACGTTCTGCATATGCGTGCGGACGGTGTGCGGGGACAGGTACAGGCGCTCGGCGACCGCCTTGCGCCCCAGCCCCGCCACCATGCAGCGCAGCACCTCCCGCTCCCGCGGTGTCAGCGACTCCACGAGCCGCTCGCTCTCGGTGCGGTGCTTGCGCGCGGCCGTCAGCTCCCGCAGCACCCCGGTGAGCAGCGCGGGCGGCAGGTGCGTCTCGTCGCGCAGCACGCCCCGTATGACCGTCAGCAGCCGGGACAGCGAGCAGTCCTTCGCCACCCAGCCGGACGCCCCGGCCTGGAGCGCCAGCGCCGCCCGCCGGGCGTCGTCCCGCTCGGCGAGTACGACGATCCGCACACCGGGCTGCGCGGACCGCACCCCCGCGACCAGCGACAACCCGTCGACGAGTCCGTCCTCACCGCCCTCCCGCACCGGTACGGCGGCGGGCCGCGCCCCCGGCACCGTGCCACCCAGGTCGGCGTCGACGAGCAGGACGTCGAACCGGCGCCCCTCGGCGGCCGCCCGCTCCAGACTGCGCAGCGCGGCGGGACCGCTCCCGGCCGCGGACACGTCGACATCGGGCTCGGCGGCCAGTGCCGCGGCGAGCGACTCCGCGAAAATGCGGTGATCGTCGACGACCAGGACTCGGATGCGAACCACGAAACCCCCTTCCCCAAGCTCTCCATGAGCAGGGGATCACCCCATCGTCGGGAGCCGCGACCGGTGCGGGTACGACACTCGAAGCTCCCGGTTCTCCTGAGCCACTTCCCCGGGAAAGGGTCGCCGCAGCCACACGGCCGCCGCCGTGCGGAGACTGCTACCCCCACTTCGGGCGTCGTACCCGACGTGTCTCGCCCCCTGAACAGCACCGGCCCCCACCGGCGCTGTTCATCAGAGTACGGACGGGGGCCGCGAGGGGAAGGAAATTCACAGAACTGGCCGTCTGACACGTCTATGGTGTGCCGCATGTTCCGTCTGGAGACAGAAGTCGACAAGGCCCGACGTGATCTGCTCCGCACCCGGCTCCGGGAGACCAACTCCACGCTCTCACCGGTCCTGCGGGCGCTGCGCGGCACCCCGGCCGAGGAACACCGGCCGCTGCACGTGTGGATCATGGACGAGGACGGCACCCTCGCGGGCGGCCTGGTCGGCTACACCTGGACGGCCTGGCTGCACGTCAACCTGCTCTGGGTGGACGGCCGCCACCGGGGCCGCGGCCTCGGCTCCCGGCTGCTCACCGAGGCCGAGCACCGCGCCGCCACCGAACGCGGCTGCACGGCGGCCCGCCTGGAGACCTGGGACTTCCAGGCCCCCGGCTTCTACACCAGGCAGGGCTACACCGTCGTCTGCGCGATCGAGGACTACCCGCCGGGCGTCACGGAGTACACCCTCACCAAGAGACTCGGTTAGCTCACCCGCCGCGCCCCCGCCGCGGGCACCGCCTCGAACACCCGCGGCTCGGTGTACCCGGCCGCCGCGAACGCCTCCCGGACCGCCTTGGTGACGCCGTCCACGTCGGCCGCCTCCGCCAGCACGATCGCCGAGCCGCCGAAGCCGCCGCCGGTCATCCGGGCGCCGAGGGCACCCGCGGCCAGGGCGGTGTCGACGACGAGGTCCAGCTCCGGGCAGGAGATCCGGAAGTCGTCCCGCAGGGAGGCGTGCCCCTCGACCAGGACGGGCCCGATGTCACGCGTCCGGCCGGCCTCCAGCAGCCCGACGACCCGCTCCACCCGCTCGTCCTCGGTCACCACGTGCCGCACCAGACGACGCACCTCCTCCTCGTCGCCCAGCCGATCGAGGGCCGCGTCCAGCTCCGCGTAGGGGACGTCCCGCAGGGCGTCCACGCCGAGCAGGGCGGCGCCCTTCTCGCAGCCCGCGCGGCGCTTGCCGTACTCACCCTCGCTGTGGGAGTGCTTGACGCGGGTGTCGACGACGAGCAGGCGCATCCCCTCGGCGGCGAGGTCGAAGGGGATCTGCCTCTGGGACAGGTCACGGGTGTCCAGGAACAGCGCGTGCCCGGCCTCGCAGCAGGCGGAGGCGGTCTGGTCCATGATCCCGACGGGCGCGCCGACGTACACGTTCTCGGCCCGCTGGCACAGCCGCGCGAGCTGCCACCCCCGCAGCCCCAGCCCGTACAGCTCGTCGAGCGCGAGCGCGACCACGACCTCCAGGGCCGCCGAGGACGACAGCCCCGCGCCCGCCGGGACGGTGGAGGCCAGATGGACGTCGGCCCCGGTCACCTCGTGCCCGGCCTCCCGCAGCGCCCACACCACACCGGCCGGGTACGCGGTCCAGTCCCGGTCGGACCCGGGCGCGAGGGCGTCCACGCGCAACTCGACGACGCCGCCGGCGACGTCGGCGGAGTGCAGCCGCAGCACGCCGTCGTCCCGCCGTGAGACGGCGGCGACCGCGGTGTGCGGGAGGGCGAACGGCATCACGAAGCCGTCGTTGTAGTCGGTGTGCTCCCCGATCAGGTTGACGCGGCCGGGCGCGGCCCACACCCCGTCCGGCGCACCCCCGTACAGCCGTGTGAACCCCTCAGCGACCTCGGCCGCCGTGTCGACGCTCATCAACCCTCGCCCTCTCCCTGCTCCTGAACTGCCAGCCTGCTACTTGCCGCGCCGCTGCGCGAAGGCCCACGCGTCCGCGACGATGTCCGTGAGGTCCGTACGGGACGGACGCCACCCGAGCCGCTCCCGGGCCACCTCGGCGGCGGCGACCAGGACGGCCGGGTCGCCACCCCGGCGCGGGGCGGTGACCTCGGGGACCGGATGCCCCGTCACCCGCCGCACGGTCTCGACGACCTCCCGCACGGAGAAGCCGTTGCCGTTGCCGAGGTTGCAGATCAGGTGCTCGCCGGGCCGGGCCGCCGTCAGCGCCAGCAGATGGGCCTCCGCCAGGTCGGCCACGTGAATGTAGTCCCGCACGCACGTGCCGTCCGGCGTCGGGTAGTCGTCGCCGTACACGGAGATGGCGTCCCGCCGCCCCCGCGCGACCTGGAGGACGAGCGGGATCAGATGCGACTCGGGATCGTGCCGCTCCCCGAACTCCCCGTACGCCCCCGCCACGTTGAAGTACCGCAACGACACCGCGCCCAGCCCGTGGGCCACGGCCTCACTGCTGATCATGTGGTCCACGGCGAGCTTGGAGGCGCCGTAGGGGCTGGTGGGCGCGGTCGGCGCGGTCTCCTTGATGGGCGTCCGCTCGGGCTCGCCGTAGGTCGCGGCGGTCGACGAGAACACCAGCCGCCGTACGCCCGCGTCCCGCATGGCGCCGAGCAGGGCCATGGTCCCGCCGACGTTGTTGTCCCAGTACTTCTCGGGCCGTACGACGGACTCGCCGACCTGCGAGAAGGCGGCGAAGTGCAGCACCCCGTCGAAGGACGGATCCAGCCATTTGGCGGCGTCGCGGATATCCCCCTCGACGAACGTGGCGCCGCCCGGCACGCCCTCCCGGAACCCGGTGGAGAGGTTGTCGAGGACGACCACCTCGTGCCCGGCCTCCAGCAGGTGCTGGGCGACGACACTTCCGACGTACCCCGCCCCGCCGGTCACCAGGTACTTCCCGCTCATGGACTAGCCACCTCTCGCAGTCGCTCGGCCGCGCGCTCCGGCGGCACGTCGTTGATGAACACGTTCATGCCGGACTCGGAGCCCGCGAGGAACTTCAGCTTGCCGGAGGTCCGGCGGATGGTGAAAAGCTCCAGGTGCAGCGCGAAGTCGTCCCGGCTGACACCGTCGAACCCCTCCAACTGCCCGAACGGCGCCTGGTGCCAGGCGGCGATGTACGGCGTGGGAGGCTCACCTTCCCCGAAGATCCGGTCGAACCGCCTCAACAGTTCCAGATAGACCTTGGGGAACTCTGTACGCGCGGCCTCGTCGAGCCCCAGCAGATCGGGCACCCGGCGCCGCGGATACAGGTGGACCTCGTACGGCCAGTGCGCGGCGTACGGCACGAAGGCGACCCAGTGTTCACCCGCGAGGACGACCCGCTCCCCGCCGAGTTCGCGCTCCAGCACGGCGTCGAACAGGTTCGCCCCGCCGGTGGCCTCCTTGTGGGCGGCGACCTGGCGCAGCATCAGGGCGGTGCGGGGCGTGGTGAAGGGGTACGCGTAGATCTGCCCGTGGGGGTGCTGGAGGGTGACGCCGATCTCGGCGCCACGGTTCTCGAAGCAGAACACCTGCTCGACGGACGGCACATGGGACAGCTCGGCGGTGCGATCGGTCCAGGCGTCCAGCACCAGCCGTGCCTGTTCCTCGCTCAGAGCGGCGAAGGAGGCGTCGTGGTCGGAGGTGAAGCAGACCACCTCACACCGCCCGGAGTCCCCGGCGAGAGAGGGGAACCGGTTCTCGAAGACGACCACGTCGTACGACGACTCGGGAATCTCACTCAGCCGCTCCCCCCGCGTGGGACAGAGCGGGCACTCGTCCGCGGGCGGGTGGTAGGTCCGCCCCTGCCGGTGCGAGGCGACGGCGACGGCGTCCCCCAGCAGCACGTCGTGCCGGATCTCGGAGGTGGTGACCGTCGGCTCCAGCGGACGCAGGTCGACCGCGTCCCGCACGGCGTCGTCGCGCAGGTCGTAATAGATCAGCTCACGACCGTCGGCCAGCCGGGTCGAGGTCTTCTTCACCGCTACTCCCGCCATCCTTCAAACAGAAACGCACACATCGAAACACAACCCACCAGAACCGTCAACATCACAATCAAACAAAGACGACCAACGGAAGTGTTCAATTACTAAACGCGGAGGCGTAGGTTCCGCCCTGTATCTATTCGCGCAACGAAGCGAGTACATATGCAAACCCCCACATATGCCCCCACCACCCTCGCCGCGGAGCTACGGCTCTCCACCAACTGGCTCGACTACCTGATCCTCGGCATCTACTTCGTCGCCGTCCTGGGCATCGGCTTCGCGGCCCGCCGCTCGGTGAAGACGAGCCTGGACTTCTTCCTCTCGGGCCGCTCACTGCCGGCCTGGGTCACCGGCCTGGCGTTCATCGCCGCCAACCTGGGCGCCACCGAGATCCTGGGCATGGCCGCCAACAGCGCGCAGTACGGCGTCTACACGACCCACTGGTACTGGATCGGCGCCATTCCGGCGATGGTCTTCCTGGGCCTGGTGATGATGCCGTTCTACTACGGCTCCAAGGTCCGCTCGGTCCCCGAGTTCCTGCTCCTGCGCTTCGACCGCGGAGCCCACCTGCTCAGCTCGATCCTGTTCGCCTTCGCCGCGATCCTCATCGCGGGCGTCAACCTCTACGCGCTGGCGATCGTCGTCGAGGCCCTGCTCGGCTGGCCGGAGTGGGTCTCGATCGTCGTCGCCGGGTTCTTCGTCCTCGCCTACATCACCCTGGGCGGCCTCTCCTCGGCGATCTACAACGAGGTGCTCCAGTTCTTCGTCATCCTCGCCGCGCTCATCCCCCTCTCCATCCTCGGCCTGAAGAGGGTCGGCGGCTGGGACGGCCTCTCCGACACCCTCACCGCGAGCAAGGGCGACAACTTCATGACCGCCTGGGGCGGTACGGGCATCGGCAGCGACAACCCGCTCGGCGCCAACTGGCTCACGATCGTCCTCGGCCTCGGCTTCGTCCTCTCCTTCGGCTACTGGACGACGAACTTCGCGGAGGTCCAGCGCGCCCTCTCCGCGAAGAACCTCTCCGCGGGCCAGCGCACCCCCCTCATCGCCGCCTACCCGAAGATCTTCATCGTCTTCCTCGTCATGATCCCCGGCCTGGTGGCGGCGGCCCTGGTCCCCCGGTTCGGCACGCCGGAGTCGGGCTACCAGTACAACGACGCGATCCCCTACCTCATGCGGGAGTTGCTGCCCAACGGCGTCCTCGGCATCGCGGTGACCGGACTCCTCGCCGCGTTCATGGCGGGCATGGCGGCGAACGTCTCGTCCTTCAACACGGTCTTCACCAACGACATCTGGTCGAAGTACGTCGTCCGGGGCCGCGAGGACACCTACTACGTCCGCTTCGGCCGCCTCGTCACCGCGGTCGGCGTCCTCGCCTCCATCGGCACGGCGTTCCTGGCGTCGTCCTTCTCCAACATCATGAGCTACCTCCAGACGCTGTTCTCCTTCTTCAACGTGCCGATGTTCGTGGTCTTCATCATCGGCATGTTCTGGCGGCGGGCGTCGATGAAGTCGGGCTTCTGGGGCCTGCTCGCGGGCACGACCGCCGCGATGGTCAACTACTTCGTCATCTACAAGCAGGACGTCATCGACATCCCCACCGACCAGGGCGCCAACTTCGTCTCCGCGATCGCCGGGTTCGTGGCCGGTGCGGTCGTCATGTTCGCGGTCAGCCTCTTCACCGCGCCGAAGCCCGCGGACGACCTCCAGGGGCTGGTGTACGGCACCCGCTCGCCCGGCATGGAGGAGCCGCCCGCCGAGGGCGACGACGCGTGGTACCGCAGGCCCGCGCTGCTCGGGTGGGGGGCGGTGGTGCTGGCTGCCGCCTGCTACATCCCGTTCTCGTTCTGACGACGTTCCGACTGGGGAGTTTGAAGGACCATGTCCGAGCACCACGAGTACTCCGAGCGTGACGTCAACCGTGAGGTCACCGAGCTACAGAGCAAGTCCGCGACCGCGGCCCGCCTCTTCGACATCCGCCGCGTCATCGGCGTCCTGTTCGTCCTGTACGGCGTCATCGTGACCATCGCCGGGATCGCGGCGTCCGACGCGGACATCGACAAGGCGGAGGGCGTGAACATCAACCTCTGGACCGGCCTGGGCATGTTGCTCCTGGGCCTGTTCTTCCTGACCTGGCTGAAACTACGCCCTACGGCTCCGCCCCCGCCGGTTCCTCCGGAGGAGAGCGAGTAGTCACTGGCGCGGCGGGTGGGCTGCGCGGCCCGGCGCTGGCCTGGTGCCCGGCGTGGGTGCTGCCGGAGGTGGGTCGCGCGCCCGGCGCTGGCGGGGTGCTGCCCGCAGCTGGGGCGTCAGCCGACGACGAGCCGCGGTCGCCGTACGACGGAAGGGGACGTGTCGGGGGGTGTCCGCCCGCAGTGGTTCGCGCGGAAAACCCCGTACACCCCCGAACCCACAGGGCGCGCGGTTCCGAGGACGGACACCCCCCGGCGCGGCCCCGACCCACCACCCGGCAGACAGCGCCACGCACGCCACCCACCGGAGCCGAGCAGGCCGCCGCAGGCGTCAGGCATCGGGGTGGGACGCGCGGTCCAGGAGCCCCGTGCGGGCGGCCAGGGCGGCGGCTTCCAGCCGGGAGCCGACGCCCAGCTTCATCAGAACGCGCTGGACGTGCGTACGGGCCGTGGACGGCGCGATGCCCATGCCCGCGGCGATCAGCCGGGTGTCCTCGCCCTCCGCGACCCGGACCAGCACCTCCACCTCCCGCGGCGTCAGCATCTGGAGCAGCCGCTGCCCCTCGTCGTCCGGCTGCTCCGCCGGGTTCAGCAGCTCACTGAACGCCCCCTGGAGCAACAGCGGCGCCACCGCCGCCTCCCCCGCCCGCGCCTTCATGATCGCCCGCTCGACGCCCTCTATGCGCTCGTCGTGCCGCACGTACCCGGCCGCCCCCGCCGCGAACGCCGCCGCGATCCCCCGAGGGCTCGGCACCGGCCCCAGCACCAGCACCGCCACCTGCGGCCGCTCCCGCTTGATCCGCAGCACCGGGTCGAACGCCCCGGCGTCGGCGGGCATGGCGGTCCCCCACAGGCACACCTCAGGCGCCCGCGCGATGACCAACTCCGCCGCCCCCGCCGCGGGCGCCGCCGCGGCCAGCACCCGGTGCCCCCGCAGCTTCAGCGCGGAGGCCAGCGCCTCGGCCAGCAGACGGTGGTCGTCGACCACCATGAGCCGCACTCCCATCGAGCAACCCCCCAGTCCCCCCAACGGACGCCCACCATGGATGCCCGGAGGTCCACACGGGAAGCCCCCCTGACGCCGCCAGCCCCCCACGACTCGACACGACGTCAGCTTCCCGACATGCTCCCGGAAGCTACACGCTCACTCGGCGTTGCGCTGCCCCTACCGGCGAACCTTTCACACCCCCGCACCGAAAGCGATCACGAGGTAGTCCCGCTCGCCCGAACTGGACGCACTCGCGTACACGTCGGACATGTACAGCCGCCCCTGCGAGTACAGGATCTCCGCGTACTCGGGCAACATGCTGGTCTCCACCCGCTGCACCGACTCCGTCGACGGGTTCTCCAGCAGCGTGGTCTCCTTGAACGTCTCCCCGTCGATGCTGACGATCTGCCCGCCCTTGTCGTACGGCGGCCTCTTGTACGCGATCACGTTGCCGCCGTCCATCCGCAGCGGTGTGATCGTGTAGCGGTCGCCCGCGTCCGCCCGCTGTCCGGTCTGCTTCCCCGTGGCGAGGTCGAAGGAGACGATCTCGTTGGTCCGGTTGTACGACTCCCCGCTGCCCTCGTGCTCCTCGGTCGGCAGGTACAGCCGGTCGTTGCCGACGGCGATCCCGGAGCAGTCCTCGATCCGGGAGATGCCGTCGCACTCGGCGGCGTAGGTGTCACCCGGCGCGGAGATCCGGTTGCGCAGCTTGCCGGTCTTGTTGTCGATGGAGAAGAAGTCCGAGATCCCGCTGCCGTCCCCCGCGGAGTCACCGACGTCCGCGGCGACGACCAGCGGCTCCGTCGAGACGACGCTCGCGTACTCGATGCCCTCGGTCATCTTGTACTCGGAGATCACCTTCCCGGACTTCGGGTCGATGGTCTGGATGTGCAGCTGCCGCTGGTCGTAGGGCCCGCACTTGCGCACGGCGACCAGCTTCGGCCCACCGCCGTACCCGGCGTCGCAGCAGGTGTCCGCGGGCTTGGGGGCCCACAGGGACTTGCCGGAGTTGATGTCGAAGGCGGCACCGCCACTGGTGCTGCCCACGGCCACGGTGTCCGCGCTGACGGTCACGTTGTCGAACCGGATCGGCTGGTCACCGGTCTTCGCGGTCTCCTCCCACAGCTTCTTGCCGGTGTCGAGGTTGATCGCCGCGACCTGGGTGCACCCGGCGGAGGAGTTCTTGTCCGGCATCTCCGGCTGGAAGATGACGGCGGTCAGGTCGTCCTCGGTCTTGAACCGGCTGGCCTGACACACCGGCCCGGACAGCGGGATCGTCCACTTCTCGGTGCCCTTGTCGCGGTCGTAGCCGACGATCTCGGCGATGCCGCTCTTGGCGTACACGTCGTCGGTCAGCCAGGAACCCTCGACCACCACGCTGTCGTCCTTGGCGACCTTGGGCGTCGGTACCTGGAAGAGCACCTTGGCGGCCGGGTCGGAGGGCACCTTCTCGGTCCCCTTGGTCGAGGTGCCCTTGCCGTCGCCACCGTCCGCGCCCTCGTCGCCGCCACCGCCACCGTTGCTGCTGGCGGTGTCGTTCTTCCCGTCGTCCGAGCCGCTGGACTTGGAGTACCAGACACCCCCGCCGACGATCAGCGCGATGGCCACGACCGCGGAGACGATGATGACGACCTGGGCGTTGAACTTCCCCCCACCCCCGCCGCTGCCGGGCGGCCCGGGCGTCTGCATCGGCACCGTGCTGGCACCCGGATACGCGTACCCGCCCTGCTGCTGCGCGGTATAGGGGTTGGGCTGCTGCCCCGGATACCCGTACCCGGGCTGCGGCGCGGGCGGCGTGGGCGGCCCCGCGGGCGGCGCGGTCGGCGGGGTGGGCGGAACCTGCGGATACCCGTACCCCGGCTGCCCCCCGGGCGGGGTGGGCGCACCGAATCCCCCCTGCGGGGGCTGGTTGGGCGGCGGGGGCGGCGGCTGGGTCATGGCGTCGGTTACCTCGTGAAGCTAGGGACAGCGGAACGGCTGGGGAAAAACCCGTACAGGGAACGAACGGGCGGCTACTTGCCGTAGGCAAGCATCAGCTTCTCCTTGGAGTCGTCGTTCCCGGACAGCCGGGTCGTGGAGATGTAGAAGCGGCCGTCGACCCAGTCCACGTCGCGGGAGAAGAAGCCGCGTTCGACCGTCGCCGCGCCCTGCGGGT
This sequence comes from Streptomyces sp. NPDC006997, assembly GCF_040635175.1. Taxonomy (NCBI): domain Bacteria; kingdom Bacillati; phylum Actinomycetota; class Actinomycetes; order Kitasatosporales; family Streptomycetaceae; genus Streptomyces; species Streptomyces sp. NPDC006997. Next base: position 72,882 of record NZ_JBEYHH010000008.1, on the reverse strand, counting down.
TCTGGAGCAGCTTGGTCGGCTCATGGCTGCCGCCCGTCGTCGGGATGGACACCACCTGCCCACCGCCGTCGTACGTCGCCTGGACGTAGGCGACGAGCTTGCCGCCCTCCACCTTCAGCGGCAGCATCGCGGTGGCCGCCGGGGACTTCACGCGCCACTTCTCCTTGCCGCTGGCGAGGCTGATCGCGACGACCTCGTTGGCGCTGGCGGTGGACTCGGTCGGCAGGTACAGCGTGTCGTCGTCGACGGCGACGCCCTGGCAGCCGGTGAGGTCACGCTGGAGGATGGCCCAGCCGCACTCGGGGGCGAAGTCCTCGTCGACGCTGACCTGGGAGCGGATGGAGCCGTCCGCGCCGAGCGCGGAGATGTTCCACTGCTTCTTGTCCTCGTTGGTGCTGTAGACCACCAGCGGGTCGACGGAGTAGGTGCGGGCGACCCGCCACCCCTTGCCGAACTCGCGGGTCCACTTGGCCTTCCCCGTCCTCGGGTCCAGCTCCTGCACCTCGTCGTGTTCGCTGTCGGTGCCCGCGCCGCAGGACGACACGGCGACCAGCCGGGCGCCGCCCGCGAACGCGGTGGGGAAGCAGGCGTCGCCGTACTTCTCCTTGTCGAACAGCTTCTTGCCGGTCGTCACGTCGTACCCGGTGCCGGACTGGGAACGGCCGACCATCAGCGTCTTGCCGGTGATGGACAGCTCGACGCTGAGCGCGCTGTCGAAGAGCCCGCCGTCGGCGACCTCGCCGGTCCAGCCCTTCTCGCCGGTGGCGAGGTCGATCTCCTGGAGCTGGTTGCACTTGGCGCGGTCGCTGGCGCCGTTCATGTAGGCGACGACGATCTTGTCGTCGGCCGTCTTCTCCGCGGTGGTCGCGCAGATCTTCTGCTCGAAGGTGATCGGGTCCCAGCTGGGGGCGCCGTTGCTGACGTCGTAGGCGAAGAGCTGCTTGTACGCCGCCTTCACCGCCGTCTTGTCGGTGATCCACATGCCCTCGGCGTCGGCGCCGGAACCGGGCGCGTCCGGGGCCTCCTTGTACCAGAGGACCTTGGCCTCGCCGGCCTGGCGGCCCTCGTTGAGGTTCTCGGGGTCCTCGCCGCCGTCACCGCTGCCGTCGCCGGGGTTGACCGGGGCGCCGCTGTCGGTGGGCTTGGCGTCGTCGGTCTGCTGGGCGACCGGCTTCTTCTTGCCCTTGCCGTCGTCGTCGCCACCGCTGGTCACCGCGAACACCGTGGCCCCGGCGGCGACCAGCACGGCCACGGCCGCGCCGATGACGACGGCGGACTTGCCCTTGAAGGGGCCGCGCGAACCGCCCCCGGGCGGCGGGGTGCCGGGCGCGCCCGGGAACTGCGGCTGCGGATAGCCGTACCCGGGCTGCTGCGGCTGCCCGTAGGGGCCCTGCCCCGGCGTGTTGTACGGGCCGGGGGTGTGGTACGGCCCCGGCGGGGCGTACGGGCCGGACGGCGCGGGCTGCTGCGGGTAGCCGTACCCGGGCTGCGGCGGACCGGCCGGAGGGGGCGGGGTCGGCGCACCGAACCCACCCCCGGGCGGCGTACCGGGCGTGCCCGGCGCGGGCGCTCCCGGCGGCTGGTCCTGCGGCGCTCCGAAACCACCCGGCTGCGGCGGCTGGTTGGGCGGCTGCGTCATCAGCGGCTTCCCCCGTTCCTCACTGATTTCTAGCCAGTCGTAAGCCAGCTCTAGACGGCCCTTTCTATCACCCGGCACCGACAGCGCACCGGGCCGTATCCACCCCTGTTCCCAAGGGAGGACCGGCCCGTGATGCCCTTGTTACGCGCCTTCACGCCCCCTTCACGCGACGCGCGCCCCCGCGGGCGCGGCGGCACCCCCGCGGGCGCGGCGCGCCCGTCGGGATCAGGCGTCCTCGGCGAGTTCGAGCCACCGCAGCTCCAGTTCGTCCCGCTCACCGGCGAGCGCGCGCAGCTCGGCGTCGAGTCCGGCGACCTTGGCGAAGTCGGTGGCGCTCTCCGCGATGGCGGCGTGCAGCTTGGTCTCCCGTTCGGAGAGCTTGTCCAACTGCCGTTCGATCCGCTGGAGTTCCTTCTTCGCGGCGCGCTGGTCGGCGGCGCTCTTCTCGGTGGTGGCGGGCTTGGCCGCGGCGACCGGTGAGGACGCGGCGGCGGCCTCCTCCATGCGCCGGCGCCGCTCCAGGTACTCGTCGATGCCGCGCGGCAGCATCCGCAGGGTGCCGTCGCCGAGCAGGGCGAAGACCCGGTCGGTGGTGCGCTCGACGAAGAACCGGTCGTGGGAGATGACGATCATCGAGCCGGGCCAGCCGTCGAGGACGTCCTCCAGCTGGGTCAGCGTCTCGATGTCGAGGTCGTTGGTGGGCTCGTCGAGGAAGAGGACGTTCGGCTCGTCCATCAGCAGCCGCAGCAGTTGCAGCCGCCGCCGCTCACCGCCGGACAGGTCCCCCACCGGCGTCCACTGCTTCTCCTTGCCGAACCCGAACGTCTCGCAGAGCTGCCCCGCGGTCATCTCGCGCCCCTTGCCGAGGTCGACGCGCTCCCGCACCGCCTGCACGGCCTCCAGGACCCGCCACGCGGGGTTCAGCTCGGCCACCTCCTGGGAGAGGTAGGCCAGCCTGACGGTCTTGCCGACCTTGATCCGCCCGCCGACGGGCTGCCGCTCGCCCTCGCTGGACGCGGCGTCCGCCATGGCCCGCAGCAGCGAGGTCTTGCCCGCGCCGTTGACGCCGACGAGGCCGATCCGGTCGCCGGGGCCGAGGTGCCAGGTCACGTGCTTCATCAGCACCTTGGGACCGGCATGGACGGTGATGTCCTCCAGGTCGAACACGGTCCTGCCCAGCCGGGACGAGGCGAACTTCATCAGCTCGCCGCTGTCCCGCGGCGGCGGTACGTCCTTGATCAGCTCGTTGGCGGCCTCCACCCGGAACCGCGGCTTGGAGGTCCGCGCGGGCGCCCCGCGCCGCAGCCAGGCCAGCTCCTTGCGGACCAGGTTCTGCCGCTTGGCCTCCTCGGTGGCGGCGATGCGCTCACGCTCGGCGCGGGCGAAGACGTAGTCGGAGTAGCCGCCCTCGTACTCGAAGACCTCACCGCGCTGCACGTCCCACATCCGGGTGCAGACCTGGTCCAGGAACCACCGGTCGTGGGTGACGCACACCAGCGCCGACCGCCGCTCGCGCAGATGGCGGGCGAGCCAGGCGATGCCCTCGACGTCGAGGTGGTTGGTGGGCTCGTCGAGGACGATCAGGTCCTGGTCGTCGATGAGCAGCTTCGCCAGCGCGATCCGCCGCCGCTCACCACCGGACAGCGGCCCGATGACGGTGTCCAGGCCCTGCGGGAACCCGGGCAGGTCCAGCCCGCCGAACAGTCCGGTGAGGACGTCCCTGATCTTGGCGTTCCCGGCCCACTCGTGGTCGGCCAGGTCCCGGATGACCTCGTGCCGGACCGTCGCCTCCGGGTCGAGGGAGTCGTGCTGGGTGAGGACGCCCATGCGCAGTCCACCGGACTGGGTGACCCGGCCGGTGTCCGGGTCCTCCAGCTTGGCGAGCATCCGGATGAGGGTGGTCTTGCCGTCGCCGTTGCGCCCCACGACGCCGATGCGATCCCCCTCCGAGACACCGAGGGAGATCCCGTCGAGCAGGGCACGGGTGCCGTACACCTTGCTGACGTTCTCGACATTGACCAGGTTGACGGCCATTTCACTCCTGTGCGCGGGGACCGGGCAGCGTCCCAGCCTAGTGCGCGCGGCTCGCTGCCCGGTGCCCCCGCAGGCCAGAGGTGGGTACGGTCTGGGGGACGCCGTACGAAGGAGACCGAGCGTGGCCGCGTACCTGACCGTCCTGACCACGACCGACACCGCCGAGAAGGCCCGGGCCCTGGCCGCCAGCGCGGTCGAGGCCGGGGTGGCGGCCTGCGCGCAGATCGACGGGCCGATCACCAGCGTCTACCGGTGGGAGGGCGCGGTGCGCACGGACGACGAGTGGCGGGTGCTCTACAAGACGACCGCCGACCGGTACCCGGAGCTGGAGGCGCACATCAGGCAGGCGCACGACTACGACACCCCGGAGATCATCGCCACCCCCGTCACCCACGGCAGCCCCGCCTACCTGGCGTGGGTGGGCGAGGAGACCGCCAGGGGCTGATCAGACGGCCCCGCCGACGAGGGTCAGGACGTGACCGTCGCCCCGCGCGCCGGGCCCGACGCCGTGCGTACCGTGCGGCACGTCCCGGACGCCCGCAACACGTCCGCGACCTTCAGCGCCGACTCGGCGTCGCGGGCGAGGAAGGCGGTGGTCGGTCCCGACCCGGAGACCAGCGCGGCCAGCGCGCCCGCGGCGGTGCCCGCGGCGAGGGTGTCGGCGAGGGCGGGGAAGAGGGAGAGCGCGGCGGGCTGGAGGTCGTTGGAGACGGCGGCGGCGAGCGCGTCCGGGTCGCCCTTGGCCAGCGCGTCGAGCAGGGGGCGGGAGGCGACCGGCGCGGGCACGTCCCGGCCCTCGGCGAGGCGGTCGAACTCGCGGAACACCGCCGGGGTGGACAGGCCCCGGTCCGCCATCGCGAACACCCAGTGGAAGACGCCGCCGACGTCCAGCGCCGTCAGCTTCTCGCCCCGGCCGGTGCCGAGCGCGGCCCCGCCGAGCAGGCTGAACGGCACGTCGCTGCCCAACTCGGCGCAGATGTCGAGGAGCTCACGGCGCGGGGCGTCCGTCCCCCACAGCGCGTCGCAGGCGACCAGCGCGCCCGCGCCGTCCGCGCTGCCGCCCGCCATGCCGCCCGCGACGGGGATGTCCTTGGCGATGTGGACGCGTACGTCCGGCGTACGGCCGTAGCGGGCGGCGAGGGCCTCGGCGGCGCGGGCGGCGAGGTTGGTGCCGTCCAGGGGGACGAGGGCGGCGTCGGGGCCGTCGCAGGTGACGTGGACGCCGTCGCCGGGGGCGGCCGGGGCCACGGTGATCTCGTCGTACAGGCCGACCGCGAGGAAGACGTTGGCCAGGTCGTGGAAGCCGTCGGGCCGGGCGGCGCCGACCGCGAGCTGGACGTTGACCTTGGCGGGAACGCGTACGGTGACGCTCACTGCTGACCGGGCTCCTCGTGCTGGGCGGGTGCCGCGCCGTGCTCGGCGACGCGGGCGAACTCCTCGACCGTCAGGGACTCGCCGCGGGCCTGCGGGGAGACGCCCGCCGCGACCAGCGCCGCCTCGGCCGCCGCCGCGGAACCGGCCCACCCGGCGAGCGCGGCGCGCAGCGTCTTGCGGCGCTGGGCGAACGCCGCGTCGACGACGGCGAAGACCTCGCGCCTGCTCGCGGTCGTCTTGACCGGCTCGGCGCGGCGGGTGAGCGCGACCAGGCCGCTGTCGACGTTCGGGGCGGGCCAGAAGACGTTGCGTCCGATGGCACCGGCGCGCTTCACGTCGGCGTACCAGTTGGCCTTGACGGACGGGACGCCGTACACCTTGGAGCCGGGGGTGGCGGCGAGGCGGTCGGCGACCTCGGACTGCACCATGACGAGGGTGCGCTCGATGCTGGGGAACGTCTCCAGCATGTGCAGCAGCACCGGGACGGCCACGTTGTACGGCAGGTTCGCGACGAGGGTGGTGGGGGCGGGGCCGGGCAGCTCGGTGACCCGCATGGCGTCCGAGTGGACCAGCGCGAAGCGGTCGGCGCGGCCGGGCAGCCGGGCGGCGATGGTGGCGGGGAGCGCGGCGGCGAGCACGTCGTCGATCTCCACGGCGGTGACGTGCGCGGCGGCCTCCAGCAGCGCGAGGGTGAGGGAGCCGAGGCCCGGACCCACCTCCACGACGTTGTCGTCGGCCGTGACCCCCGCGGTGCGGACGATGCGGCGGACGGTGTTGGCGTCGATCACGAAGTTCTGACCGCGCTGCTTGGTGGGGCGTACGCCGAGGGCCGCCGCCAGCTCACGTACGTCGGCGGGGCCCAGCAGGGCGTCGGGGGTGGGGCTGCTCACGGGACAAGGGTACGGGTGGGCGGGGGGCCGCCGGTGCCGCTCACCCCTGCAACCGGGACCCGCAGTGCGGCCAGGGTGCCGTGCCACGGCGGACGTAGAGCTTCTTCGCGCGGTAGGTCTGTTCCGCGGCCGGGGCGTCCTGGGGGCGGCCGTGGCCGCCGAGGGTGTGCCAGGTGTGGGTGTCGAACTGGTACAGGCCGCCGTACGTCCCGGAGGCGTCCACCGCGTCCGGGCGTCCGCCCGACTCGCAGGCCGCGAGGCCCTCCCAGTTCAGGTGGTCGGCGCCCGCGACGGACGACGGCAGGGGGCGCGTGCCGACCTTCACCACCCGCTCGCGCGGCTCCCGCACCACCTCGGACCTGATCCGCCGCGGCTGCTGCCTGACCCCGTTGACCGTCCTGAGGAGGTAGGTGACGCGTCTCAGCCCCGGCTCACCCGCCTGCTCCACGAGCTCCGTGCCCTCGAACACCATGGGGTCGGGCACCCGCCGTTCCTCGAACGGGATCTCCTCGTCCCGCACCTCCCGCCCGCGCGTGATGCGCAGCACGGTGACGGTCTGCCCGTCGCGCGGGAAGCTCTCCGGCGGCACCGAGGTGGTGTCCTGCCCGCGCAGCGTGACCCCCGCCTCCCCGACGACCTCCCGCACGGTCGCGGCGTTGGTGCGGACGGTGCGGGCCCGCCCGTCGGCCATGACGGTGACCGTGCGCTCGGTGCGGACGTCGAGGGTGAGCCCGGCCCGTCCGATGCGCCGGGCGGTCGGTGTGGAGACGTACGCGCCCTGCGGCCGTACCCCGAACTGCCGGAGCGCGCCCTCGACCGTGCGCGCCGTCGTCCACACCTCGCGCCGCTCCCCGTCGAGGGTGAGCCGCAGGGGGCGCCCGTAGCGCACCTCGACCTCGTCGCCGCTGGCGATCCGCTCGCCGGGGCCGGGGGCGACCACGTCGTGGGCGCCGAGGTCGACGCCCTCGTCGGTGAGGAGTTCGGTGACGTCGTCGGCGAAGGTGTGCAGCCGCCGCGGCTGCCCGTCGACGTTCAGTTCGACCGCCTTGTCCTCGGCGACGAACGCGGTGGTCCCGCCCGCGAGGAACGCCACCACCAGCGCCCTCGGCAGCAGCCGCCGCACCGACCCCTCGGGGCGTGCCGCGCGGGGCCGGGCGCCGCGCCGGTGCGAGGTGGGCCGCCGCGCGCCGGTGTCGGTACGCGTCTGCTGCGGGGGCAGGTACACCGTCTCGACAGATGCCTCGTACGGCGTCCCGTACTGCGTACTGCTCATTGCCGACACGCTCCAAGGGCCGGTGGCGTCCGAAGGGGTGGGTCCGGATCGGGGCCAGAACCTAGCGGAGCGTCGGTCACTCTCCAAAGCGACGCGGCTACACGGAGTACGGGAACACGGGATCAGTAGTGGAACGCGCGGGCCGTGTTCGCGCCGAGCGCCGCCGCCAGCGTGTCCTCGTCGACGCCGCGTACGGCGGCCATCGCGCGCACGGTCACCGGGACCAGGTAGGGCGCGTTGGGCCGTCCCCGGTACGGCGCCGGGGTCAGGAAGGGGGCGTCCGTCTCCACCAGGACCAGCTCCGGCGGGGCCACCGCGAGCGCGTCCCGCAGGTGCCGGGCGTTCTTGAAGGTGACGTTGCCCGCGAAGGACATGTAGTAGCCCGCGCGGGCGCACACCTCGGCCATCTCGGCGTCGCCGGAGTAGCAGTGGAAGACGGTCCGCTCGGGCGCGCCCTCCTCCTTCAGCACGCGCAGGACGTCCGCGTGGGCGTCGCGGTCGTGGATGACGAGGGCCTTGCCGTGCCGTTTGGCGATCTCGACGTGGGCGCGGAAGGAGCGTTCCTGCGCGTCCTTGCCCTCCGGCCCGGTGCGGAAGTAGTCGAGGCCGGTCTCGCCGACCGCCTTGACCTGGGGCAGCGCGGCCAGCCGGTCGATCTCGGCGAGCGCGTCGTCGAGGGCGCTGTCGCCGCCGGGTGCGCGGGCGCCCTGCCGGGACCATCCGTCGGGGTCGCCGTGGACGATGCGCGGGGCCTCGTTGGGGTGCAGGGCGACGGCCGCGTGGACGCTGTCGTACGCCGCCGCGGTGTCGGCCGCCCAGCGGGAGCCGTCGAGGTCGCAGCCGACCTGGACGACGGTGGTGACGCCGACCGAGGCGGCCTTCTCCAGTGCCTCGGCCACCGTGCCGGACTGCATGTCGAGGTGGGTGTGGGAGTCGGCGACCGGGACCCTCAGGGGTTGCGGCAGGGGCGGGGCTTCGGCGTCACGGGAAGGCATGTCCCGATCCTACGGAAGTGGCGTGGGTGCCCCCGCCGTCCCGTCTCAGCTGGCCCGGCGCTGGAAGGGGTGCAGCAGCCCGGACAGCGGCCAGTGCCTCGGTTCCCGGCGCTGGCCGCCCGCGACGGCACGCAGCGCCGACGACACCCGGCCCGGCCGCATGATCCGCACCAGGTGCCCGTCGCAGTTGGCGCACACGGGACGGCTCAGCGGCGACGGAACGACGTGCCCGTCGACGACGTACTGCACGAACTCGTGTCCCCGCGCGTCCGTGTGGTGCTCGATCTCGTACGCCTGTTCCCAGCCGTGCCCGCAGCGCATACAGGCGAAGGAGTACGCCTCGTACCCGACAGCGATCTCGCTCATGGCAGCTCCCGTTTGATCCACTGGAGGACGTTTCGTCCCCCGCCCAGTGGATGCCCAGACAGCAGCGCCGAGCACGTCAAGTACGCAGTATTGCCCGGGATTTGAGCCGCCCTTGCCCTACGCGGCCCCCCTTTTACCGACGCATGGCCCAACCCGCCCAGGGGCGTGGGGAACCGCGCGACCGGCCCCCACGGACCCGCGCCCGCTCACGGTGATCTCTTGGCCGCCACCACCGCGTCGAAAACGACCCGCTTCGGCACACCCGCCTCCACCGCCACCGCCGCGATCGCCTCCTTGCGCCGCTCCCCGGCCTCCTCCCGCACCCGCACCCGCCGCACCAGCTCCTCCGGCCCGACCTCCTCGGCCCCCTTCTCCGGCGCCCCCTCCACCACCACGGTGATCTCCCCGCGCACGCCCTCGGCCGCCCACGCCGCCAGCTCGTCGAGGGGACCGCGCCGTACCTCCTCGTACGTCTTGGTCAGCTCCCGGCACACGGCGGCCCGCCGCTCCCCGCCGAACACCTCGGCCATCGCGGCGAGGGTGTCGTCGAGCCGGTGCGGGGCCTCGAAGTAGACGAGGGTGCGGCGCTCGGCGGCGGCCTCGCGGAGCCGTGCCAGCCGCTCCCCGGCCTTCCGGGGCAGGAACCCCTCGAAGCAGAACCGGTCGACGGGCAGCCCGGACAGGGCGAGCGCGGTGAGCACGGCCGACGGCCCGGGTACGGCGGTGACCCGGATGTCCCGCTCCACCGCGGCGGCGACCAGCCGGTAACCGGGGTCGGACACGGACGGCATCCCGGCGTCGGTGACGAGCAGCACGCGCGCGCCGCCCGCCAGCTCCTCGACCAGCTCGGGGGTGCGGGCGGCCTCGTTGCCCTCGAAGTAGGAGACGACGCGCCCCTTGGTCGTCACCCCGAGGGCCTGCGTCAGCCGGCGCAGCCGCCGGGTGTCCTCGGCGGCGACCACGTCGGCGGCCGTCAGCTCCTCGGCGAGCCGGGGCGGGGCGTCCGCGATGGCGCCGATGGGGGTACCTGCCAGTACGAGGGTTCCAGTCACGTCCCCATCCTCCCAGCCCCGGCGATGCGCCTGATATCCGGACGCAACCGGCCCCGTGCCCCCATGCGCGGGACTCGCACAGACGCGTTCCCTACGATGGCGCGGTGACCAGTACCGCGTCCTCCACGGACACCCGTCAGGACCAGGCCCCGCACGACCAACGGACGCCCTGGCAGCGGCGGCTGCGCCGGTTCGGCTACCAGGGCCCCCAGGACCACCCGGGCGGCCCGCGCGGCGGTGACGTCGGTGACCGCCTGGTGCCGCCGTACGCGGCGCCGGGTCCGCGGCTGTGGGCGGCGCTCGGGGTGCGGAAGACGCTGGCCGAGCGGATCGCGCGCTGGTCGGGCTGGGGCGGTCCGCTGCTGGTGACGCTGTTCGCGGGGGTGCTGCGGTTCTGGAACCTGGGCAGCCCGAAGGCGGTGATATTCGACGAGACGTACTACGCCAAGGACGCCTGGGCGATCATCCACCGCGGCTTCGAGGTCAACTGGGACAAGAACGCCAACGACCTGATCCTGTCCTCGGGCGGGAACGTGCCGATCCCGACGGACGCGGCGTACGTCGTGCACCCGCCGGTCGGCAAGTACGTCATCGGGCTCGGGGAGCTGGTCTTCGGCTTCGACCCGTTCGGCTGGCGTTTCATGCCCGCCCTGCTCGGCACCCTCTCCGTCCTCCTGGTCTGCCGGATCGGGCGGCGGCTGTTCCACTCCACGTTCCTGGGCTGTCTGGCGGGCGCGCTGCTGGCGCTGGACGGGCTGCACTTCGTGATGAGCCGCACCGCGCTGCTGGACAGCGTGCTGATGTTCTTCGTGCTGGCGGCGTTCGGCTGTCTGCTGGTCGACCGGGACCGGGCGCGGGAGCGACTGGCCGCGGAGCTGCCGGTCGACGAGGACGGCCTGGTCCGCCCGGACGCGTACGTGGCCGAGACGACCTGGCTGGGGTGGCGGCCGTGGCGCTGGGCGGCGGGCCTGATGCTGGGCCTGGCGATCGGCACCAAGTGGAACGGCCTGTACGTGCTGGCGGCGTTCTGCGTGCTGACGGTGCTGTGGGACGTCGGGACGCGGCGGGTGGCGGGCGCGCACCGCCCGTACCCGGCGGTCCTCAGGCGCGACCTGGGGCTGGCGTTCCTGGCCACGGTCCCCGTAGCCGTCGCCACCTACCTCCTCTCCTGGCTCGGCTGGATCCTCTCCCCGTCGGACGGCTCCGGCGGCTACTACCGCGACTGGGCCACCGCGAACGGCCGCTCCAGCGACTGGAGCTGGCTGTTCCCGGACTGGTGGCTGAGCCTGTGGCACTACGAGCACCAGGTGTACGACTTCCACGTGGGCCTGTCCTCGCCGCACACCTACGAGTCCAACCCGTGGAGCTGGCTGGTCCTGGGCCGCCCGGTGTCGTACTTCTACGAGTCCCCCGCGCCCGGCACGGACGGCTGCCCGGTGGACGCGGGCGAGAAGTGCGCCCGCGAGGTGCTGGCGCTGGGCACGCCGATGCTGTGGTGGGCGGCCTGCGTCGCCCTGCTGTACGTGCTGTGGCGCTGGCTGTTCCGCCGGGACTGGCGGGCGGGCGCGATCGCCTGCGGGGTCGCGGCGGGCTATCTGCCCTGGCTCCGCTACCAGGAGCGCACGATCTTCTTCTTCTACGCCGACGTCTTCGTGCCGTTCCTCTGCCTGGCGCTGGCCATGCTCGTCGGCGCCCTCCTCGGCCCACCCGGCAGCCGGGACACCCGACGGGTCGCGGGGGCGGCGGGCGCGGGCGTGCTGGTGCTGCTGATCGCCTGGAACTTCATCTACTTCCACCCGCTGTACACCGGCACCGCGATCCCGATCGATGACTGGCGTTCACGTATGTGGCTGGATACGTGGGTCTGACCTGGTACTGAGCCCTTCGGGGGTCTCCGTTCGGACACCATACGAGAACAGACGTGAACAGCCCTCACGTCACTCCAGCCCCGGCGCCTACAGTCGAAGGTCCACGAGGGGGAGGGACCAGGGCATGGGGAACGGGGTAAGGGCCGCCGTCATCGGCGGGGTCTTCGCCGTGATGATCGGGGGGGCGGGGTACGGCGCGTACACCTTCGTGTCCGCGCTGGACGACGACGGCGGCACGGCGGGGGCCGAGCTGAGGAGCGGGCCGCCGAGCGCCGACGAGGTCGAGGAGACCACCCGGGAGTTCTTCGCCGCCTGGGCGCAGGGCGACGCCGGGCGGGCGGCCGGGTTCACCGACAACGCCGTCGCGGCCGAGCCGCTGCTGTCGTCCTACACGCGGGCCGCGCACATCGGGAACGTGAGGATCACGCCGGGCACGGCCACCGGCGACACCGTGCCCTTCTCGGTCCAGGCGACCGTGACCTACGAGGGCGAGAGCGGGAAGCTGGCGTACGACAGCGAGCTGAGCGTGGTGCGCGGGGAGACCACCGGGCGGGCGCTGGTCGACTGGCAGCCCTCCGTGGTCCACCCGGAGCTGGGCGAGGGCGACCTGCTGGTCACCGGCGAGGCGGCGGCCCCGCAGATCGAGGCCGTCGACCGCGACGGCACCGTGCTGACGAAGAAGAAGTACCCCTCGCTCGGGCCGATCCTCGACGAGCTGCGCGCTAAGTACGGCTCCACCACGGGCGGCACCCCCGGCGTCGAGCTGGCGATCCAGCACACCAACACCGGCGCCGCCGACACCCCGCTGCTGACGCTGGCCGAGGGCAAGCCCGGCAAGCTGCGCACGACGCTCAGCGCGCCCGTGCAGGCGGCGGCCGAGAAGGCGGTCACGGAGTACGACGAGTCGTCGGTGGTCGCGGTCAAGCCGAGCACCGGCGAGGTGCTGGCGGTCGCCAACCACCGCCAGGACGGCTTCAACGCGGCGTTCCTCGGCAAGCTGGCGCCCGGCTCCACCATGAAGGTCGTCAGCGCGGCCATGCTCATCGACACCGGGCTGACCTCGATGAACGGCCCGGCACCGTGCCCCAGTGAGGCGGTGTGGCAGAGCCAGACCTTCCACAACCTCACCGGTATGACGCCCAACGAGAACGCGACCCTCTCGGAGAGCTTCGCCCGCTCCTGCAACACCGCCTTCGTGAAGTACGCCGACGAGGTGCGGGTCGACGCCCTCACGAAGGAGGCCGAGGAGCGCTTCGGGCTCGGCAAGGACAACTGGAAGGTCGGCATCCCGTCCTTCGACGGCTCGGTCCCCGCGTCCGGCGGGCCCGACACCGCGGCCAACATGATCGGGCAGGGCCAGGTGCAGATGAGCCCGCTGAACATGGCGTCCGTCACCGCCACCGCGATCACCGGCGCGTTCCGGCAGCCGGTGATCGTCCCGCAGGAGCTCGACGACCGCCCGCTGGCGCAGGCGCGGGGCCTGGACCCGGGGACGGTGCAGCAGCTGCGGGCCATGATGAACCGCACGGCGACCAGCGGCACCGCCGCCACGGTGATGTCCCAGGTGCCCGGCGTGAAGGGGGCGAAGACCGGGTCCGCCGAGGTCGACGGGCAGGAGGCCGCCAACAGCTGGTTCACCGGCTACCGGGACGACATCGCCGCCGCCGCGATGAGCCAGGAGGGCGGCCACGGCGGCGACGCGGCGGGCCCGATCGTGGCCGCCGTACTGCGGGCGGGTGGCTGAAACCGGACGGCCGGCGGGTGACGTCACCCCTGCCGGGGGGCCGGGCGACGGGACTCTAGGGTGATGCCGTCGTTGGGGAGTAGGTACGGGCAGGTCACGGGGCCGGGAAGAGCGCGGAGGAACAGGGAGCTGTGGGCAAGAGAAGGCGCGTCGCCGAGCGGCGGAGCAGAAGACGGCCCGTCGTCGTCGGCGGAGTGATCGCCGTGGCGGCGGTCGGCGCCGGGATCGGCGCCTGGGCGCTGTTCGGCGGCGGCGAGGGCGAGGCCACCGCGTCCGTCGCCGCCACCGGGACGGCGAGGAAGACGGGCCCGCTCACCGCCCGCGAGGTCACCACCGCCGCCAAGGCGTTCCTCACCGCCTGGCAGCACGGCGACGCCGCGAAGGCCGCCGCCGCGACCGACGCCCCGGACGCGGCGAAGCCGCTGCTCACCGGGTACGCCAAGGACGCCCACATCCAGGACGTCACCCTCACCCCGGGCACCCGCGAGGGCGGGCGGCTGCCGTTCGCCGTCAAGGGCACGGTCGTGTTCGACGACCTCAGCAAGCCGCTGGCGTACGACAGCGCGCTGACCGTCGTACGCCGGGAGTCGGACGGCGAGCCGGTCGTCGACTGGTCGCCCGCGGTGCTGCACCCGGAGCTGAAGGACGGCGACCGGCTGGTGACCGGCGAGGCGGGCACCCCGCCGGTGATCGCCCTGGACCGGGACGGCGGCGAGCTGACCACCGACACCTACCCGTCCCTCGGGCCGGTCCTCGACGGGCTGCGGGAGAAGTACGGCAAGACGGCCGGGGGCAAGGCGGGCATCGAACTGCGCGTGGTGCGCGGCGAGGCGGCGAAGGACGACGCCGAGTCCGACGAGGGCGACGAGGCCGCCGAGCTCGCCGACAAGACGCTCCTCGAACTGAGCGAGGGCACGCCCGGCGAGGTGAAGACGACCCTCAGCCCGTCCCTCCAGAAGGCGGCCGAGCAGCAGGTCGCCGCCCGGGACCGGGCGTCGGTGGTGGTGCTGCGCCCGTCGACGGGCGAGATCCTCGCGGTGGCGAACTCCTCCCACGGCTTCAACACCGCCTTCCAGGGCTCCCTGGCCCCCGGCTCCACGATGAAGGTGATCAGCGCCTCACTGCTGCTGGAGAAGGGCCTGGCGTCGGTGAACGGGCCGCACCCGTGCCCGAAGTACTTCACGTACGGCGGCTGGAAGTTCCAGAACGACGACAAGTTCAAGATCGACGGCGGCACCTTCAAGGCGAGCTTCGCCCGCTCCTGCAACACCGCCTTCATCAGCCAGGCGCCGGAGCTGGCGGACGACGACCTGACCAAGCAGGCGCAGCAGGTGTTCGGGCTCGGCCTGGACAACTGGGCGGTCGGCGTGCCCACCTTCGACGGGGCGGTGCCGGTGACGTCGGACGCCCCGATGGGCGCCGCGCTGATCGGCCAGGGCCTGGTCCGGATGAACCCGCTGAACATGGCGTCGGTCTCCGCGACCGTCAAGGCGGGCGTCTTCCACCAGCCGTACCTGGTGGCCCCGTCGGTCGACGACCGCACGCTGGCCACGGCCTCCCGGACGATGTCCGCGGCCACGCTCGCCCAGCTGCGGGAGCTGATGGCGTACACGGCCGACTACGGCACGGCGGCGGAGGCGATGGCGGGCGTCGGCGGTGACGTGGGCGCGAAGACGGGCTCGGCCGAGGTCGACAACCAGAAGAAGCCCAACGGCTGGTTCACCGCCTACCGGGACGACCTGGCCGCCGCCGGTGTGGTGCAGTCGGGCGGCCACGGCGGCGAGACGGCGGGCCCGATCGTGGCGGCCCTGCTCAGGCAGGGCGGCTGACCGGTGTCACGGCGGGCCCGATCGTGGCGGGCGGCCCTGCTCAGGCAGGGCGGCTGACCGGCGTCGCCGCGGCCTGGTAGGTGCGGCCGAGGAAGCGCAGCAGGGTCTTGGACTCGAACTGGACGACCGAGACCCCGCCCGCGGAGTGGAACTCCACCACGGCCTGCACCCGCCCGCACGGCCACACCCGCACGCTCCCGCTGCCCACGGGGGTGCGCAGGCCCTGCTCCAGCAGGGACCGCGAGAGGGTCCACTCGTGCGGCCCCGGCAGACCTATGCGCACCGAGCGGGGGTCGCGGTCGGGGTCGTAGCGCAGGACCACCGGTACGGCCCCCCGCTCGGTCGGCACCTGGTCGTCGGTGTCCGTGACGATCTGGGCTCGCGCGTACTCTTCGACTACGGACATCGTACGGCCCCTTACCATGCGTGACCTATGGGAAAGCCAGGAATCCGCTTCCACTCCCAATGTCCCACAATCCGCGTTTCATGCCCGCCGGGCAGCGGAAAGCCTTTCCGGTGCGGCGAGACAACGACCACCTCGCTCTTGCAACCTGTTCGCATTAAGCCTCTATCATCGAACGGTGCACGTACCTGACGGATTCATCGACGCCCCCACCTCCGCCGCCGCCGGTGCGCTCGCCGCGGGCGCGATCGCGGTGAGCCTGCGCGGCGCGCGCAAGGAACTGGACGAGCGCACCGCGCCGCTGGCCGGGCTGGTGGCCGCGTTCATCTTCGCCGTGCAGATGCTGAACTTCCCGGTCGCCGCCGGGACCAGCGGACACCTGCTCGGCGGCGCGCTGGCCGCGATACTCGTCGGCCCCTACACCGGGGTCCTGTGCGTGTCCGTCGTCCTGCTGATGCAGGGGGTCCTCTTCGCGGACGGCGGACTGACCGCGCTCGGCGTGAACATCACCACCATGGCGCTCGTCACCACCGTCGTCGCCTACGGCCTCTTCCGCGGCCTGGTGAAGGTGCTGCCGCGCACCCGCCGCACCGTCACCGTCGCCTCCTTCGCCGCCGCCCTGGTGTCGGTGCCCGCCGCCGCGCTGGCGTTCACCGCGCTGTACGCGGTGGGCGGCACCACCGACGTCTCCCTCACCAAGGTCGCCACCGCCATGGTCGGCGTGCACGTCCTCATCGGCCTCGGCGAGGCCACCATCACCGCCCTCACGGTCGGCGCGGTCATCGCCGTACGCCCGGACCTGGTGTACGGGGCGCGCGGGCTGACGCAGCGGCTGAAGCTGCGGGTCGACGGCGAACTCGTCGACGCCCCGGCCGCCGCGCCGGAGCCGGTCGCCGCGCGCTCGCCGCGCCGGGTGTGGATCGCCGGTCTGGCGGCCTCCCTGGTGCTCGCCGGGTTCGTCAGCTTCTACGCCTCCGCCGACCCGGACGGCCTGGAGAAGGTCGCCGCCGACCACGGCATCGACGAGAAGGCCGAGGACCACGGCCTGGCCGACTCCCCGCTCGCCGACTACGGCGTCAGGGACGTCGACGACACCCGGCTCTCCGGCGGCCTCGCGGGCGTGCTCGGCGTCGGCGTCACGGTCGTCGCGGGCACGGGCGTGTTCTGGGCGGTCCGCAGGCGCCGTACGGCGGACGCCAGCCCCACCACGACGAGCGTCTGACATGGGAGCCGGGCACGCGCACAAGCTGTACCGGCACGGGCACTCCCCCGTGCACGGGCTGCCGCCGCACACCAAGCTGGCCGCCGCGTTCGCCTTCGTGGTCGTGGTGGTGTCCACGCCGCGCGAGGCGGTGTGGGCGTTCGGGCTGTACGCCGTGCTGCTCGCCGGGGTGGCGTGGGCGGCGCGCGTGCCGCCCGGGTTCCTGCTGAAGCGGCTGCTCATCGAGGTGCCGTTCGTCGCGTTCGCCGTGCTCCTGCCGTTCGTCGCGGAGGGCGAGCGCGTGGAGGTGCTCGGCATGTCGCTGAGCGTCAGCGGGCTGTGGGGCGCCTGGAACGTGCTGGCCAAGGGCACCCTCGGCGTCGCCACCTCCGTCCTGCTGGCCGCCACCACCGAACTGCGCGAACTCCTCCTCGGCCTGCAACGCCTGAAGCTGCCCCCGCTGCTGGTGCAGATCGCCTCCTTCATGATCCGGTACGGCGACGTCATCACCGACGAGATGCGGCGGATGCGGATCGCCCGCGAGTCCCGCGGCTTCGAGGCGCGCGGCATCCGGCACTGGGGCGTGCTCGCCAAGTCGGCGGGCGCGCTGTTCATCCGCTCCTACGAACGCGGGGAGCGCGTGCACCTGGCGATGGTGAGCCGGGGGTACGCCGGGTCGATGCCGGTCATCGACGAGGTGACCGCCTCGCGCGCCCAGTGGGCCCACGCCTTCGCCCTGCCCGTCGCCGCCCTCGTCGTATGTCTGCTGGGATGGACCCTGTGACCGCACCCGTACCGCCCCCGTCCCTGGAGGTCTCCGGCCTCGCCTTCGCCTACCCGGACGGCCACCAGGCCCTGTTCGGCGTGGACTTCCGTGTCGAGCGCGGCGAGCGGGTCGCGCTGCTCGGTCCGAACGGCGCCGGGAAGACCACGCTCGTGCTGCACCTCAACGGCATCCTCGGCGGCGGCACCGGGTCGGTGACGGTGGCCGGGCTGCCGGTGGGCAGGCGGCACATGGCCGCGATCCGGCAGAAGGTCGGCATCGTCTTCCAGGACCCCGACGACCAGCTGTTCATGCCGACCGTGCGCGAGGACGTCGCCTTCGGCCCCGCGGCGGCCGGGCTGAAGGGGGCGGAGCTGCACGCGCGCGTGGAGCGGGCCCTGGAGCAGGTCGGCATGGCGGAGTTCATGGAGCGCCCGCCGCACCACCTGTCCTTCGGGCAGCGGCGGCGGGTGGCGGTGGCGACCGTGCTGGCGATGGAGCCGGAGATCCTCGTCCTGGACGAGCCGTCCTCCAACCTCGACCCGGCCTCCCGCCGGGAACTCGCCGACATCCTGCGCGCGCTGGACGTCACGGTCCTGATGGTCACCCACGACCTGCCGTACGCCCTCGAACTGTGCCCGCGCTCCCTGGTGCTGAGCGACGGCGTCATCGCCGCGGACGGCCCGACGGGCACCCTGCTCTCCGACGACGCCCTGATGCGGGCGCACCGCCTGGAGCTGCCCTTCGGCTTCGACCCGCGGTCGGTGACGGCGGGGGCGTGACCACCCCGGGGAATCGCGGCACCGGCGCCCGTGTTCCCCTCACTGTCGCCAGCGGGACGGCCCGGCGGACGAGTGGACGATCGGAGTAGGGACGTGGACGTGCACGGCACGGTGGCCGACGGCTTCGAGCCGGTCGGGGAGGCGTTCGCGCGGAACTTCCAGGCGCTCGGCGAGCGCGGCGCCGCCGTCGCCGTCTACCGGGACGGGCACCGCGTCGTCGACCTGTGGGGCGGCGTCAAGGACGTCGACGGCACCGCGTCCTGGGAGCGCGGCACCGCGCAGATCGTGCGCTCCGCGACCAAGGGCGTCGCCGCCGCCGTCCTGTTGCTGCTGCACCAGCGCGGTGAGCTGGACCTGGACGCGCCGGTCGGCGAGTGGTGGCCGGAGTACAAGGCGGCGGGCAAGGAACGCACCCTCGTCCGGCACCTGCTCGGGCACCGCGCCGGGGTGCCGCTCCTGGACCGTCCGCTGACCCCGGCCGAGGCCGCCGACCCGGACCTGGGCGCGGCGGCGGTCGCCGCGCAGGCGCCGGTGTGGGAGCCGGGGACGGACCACGGCTACCACCCGCACACCTACGGCTGGCTCACCGGCGAGCTGGTCCGCCGGGTCACCGGGCGTCCGATCGGTGCCTGGATCGCCGACGAGATCGCCGCACCGGTCGGCGCCGACCTGTGGCTCGGGCTGCCGGACGCGGTGGCGTCCCGCGTGGGCCGGGTGGGCCCGACCGAGCCGCCCGCCACGTCCGGCGCCCTGAGGACCCGGCCCAAGCGTGCCGTCGCCGACGCCTACGCCGACCCCGCCTCCCTCACCCGCCGCGCCTTCGCCGCGATCACGCCGGCGCCCGACGAGAACGACCCCGGCTACCGCGCCGCCGCTCTGGCCTCCTCGGGCGGTATCGCCACCGCCGACGGACTCGCCCGCTTCTACGCCGCCCTCATCGGGGAGGTGGACGGCGGCACCCGGCTGTTCACGCCGGAGACGGCCGCCCTGGCGCGGGGCGAGGAGTCGGCGGGCCCCGACCGGGTCCTCGTCGTCGGCACCCGCTTCGGCCTCGGCTACATGCTGCACGGCGCCGCCTCGCCGCTGCTGTCCCCCGCCTCCTTCGGACACCCCGGCCGGGGCGGCGCCCTCGGCTTCGCCGACCCGGCGGCGGGCGTCGCCTTCGGCTATGTCACCAACGGCTTCCGCACCAGCGTGACGGCGGACCAGCGGGCGCAGGCGCTGGTGCGGGCGGTGCGCGCGGTCCTCGGTTAGCCGTTCGCACGCGCGACCCGGCCGGATTGTCGGCTGGACGCACGGTAGTAGGGCTGCGCCGCCCCAGTGATCATTTCGCGGTCGATGCCCGCGGGTGGCGCAGCGCGTTCGCGCCCCCGGAGGGGAACCGGTTGACTGGCGGGGCCCCTGTCACGCGGTCGGTCGCCGCCGCGTCACCCGTTCGCAGTCGTGAGGAGCAGCGCATGGTGCAGCAGGTCACCGACTCGGCCCCGACCGGGGCGT
Source organism: Streptomyces sp. NPDC006997 (assembly GCF_040635175.1). Taxonomy (NCBI): domain Bacteria; kingdom Bacillati; phylum Actinomycetota; class Actinomycetes; order Kitasatosporales; family Streptomycetaceae; genus Streptomyces; species Streptomyces sp. NPDC006997. Next base: position 53,172 of record NZ_JBEYHH010000008.1, on the reverse strand, counting down.
TCCCGCGCCTCGACTGGGTCGACGAACTGCTGGTCCCCGCCCTGAGGACGGCCGTGGCCGCGCTCCCGGCCGCCGAGCGGCGGGTGGCCGGGTACCACCGCGGCTGGTGCGAGGCCGACGGCACCCCCAGCGAGACCGGCCGGGGCACCGGCAAGTCGGTGCGGCCCGCGCTGGCCCTGCTCTCCGCGGTCGCGGTCGGCGGCACCGCGTCCGCCGCGGTGCCCGGCGCGGTGGCCGTGGAACTCGTCCACGACTTCACCCTGCTCCACGACGACGTCATCGACGGCGACGCGCTGCGCCGCCACCGTCCCGCCGCCTGGTCCGTGTTCGGCGTCCCGGCCGCCGTGCTCACCGGCGACGCCCTGCTGGTCGCGGCGGTGCGGGAGGCCGCGCGGGCGCCCGGTGAACGCGGTACGGCGGCCGTCCGCGAGGTCGTCGACGCGCTGATGGAACTCGTCGCGGGGCAGAGCAGCGACGTCGTCTTCGAGAACGCGCCCGAGGTCACGGTGGCGCAGTACCTGACCATGGCCGAGGGCAAGACGGGCGCGCTGATGGGCTGCGCCTGCGCGCTGGGCGGCGCCCTGGCCGGGGCGGACGACGCACAGGTGCGGGGCCTGAGGCAGTTCGGGCGGCGGCTCGGGGTCGCGTTCCAGTGCGCGGACGACGTCCTCGGCATCTGGGGGCGCACCTCCCGCAGCGGCAAGCCGGTCGGCGCCGACCTGGCCGCCCGCAAGAAGTCCCTGCCGGTGGTGGCGGCCCTGGAGCAGGACGGCGCCGCCGCCCGGCGGCTGCGCGCCCTGTACGGCGCCGCGGAGCCGCTCACCGAGCGGGACGTGGCGCTGGCCCGCCGACTGGTGGAGGAGGCGGGCGGGCGGCAGGCCGCGGAGGACGAGGCCCGCCGCCAGGTCGCCGACGCGCTGCGGTCGCTGTCGTGCGCGCAGCCCACCGCGGAGGCGTACCGGCAGCTCCGGGAGATCGCCTGGGCGATGACCGGGCGGGAGTCCTGACCGGCGGCTCCGGTCCCCCCTCGGCCACCTGATGCCCCCTACGGCACGCACCTTCCGGAACGCGGCGGGATCGCCCACGGGTAGGAGGCGGTCGTGGACGTCCCGGCGCCCGGTTCCAGCGGGTCGTGCCCCGCGCGGGACCGGTGCCAGTCAGAGGAGTCGGCACGGCCGTCCGGACTGATCCGTCCGTCGGACCGTGCCGCTCGTTCCGCCGGTCGGGGACCCCTACACGTGAATTGGGTGCGAGGTGCGGCCGGACGCCGAGTCGATCTCGTCGTGCGCCTTGGTGAGCAGCCGCATGGCGAGTTCGTTGAGGGCGCGGGCCCCGGCGATCTCCTCGCCGACCCTGGGCTGGTTCGCGTCCGTCTGGTGCCGGGTGGCGCCGCCGTGGGCCCGTACCTCGGACCCGTCCGGCAACCGCACCAGCGCCGCCGCCTGTGTGCGCTGGTCGTCCTCCCGGAACTCCAGCTCCACGTGCCATCCCACTGTGGTGTGCATCGTCATGACGGTCACCTCCGGAGTACGTGCTTCCAGGGTGCCCCTCGCACCGGGGGGACGCATCTACGCGGTGCGGCTACTGCTCGCGGACGTCCACGAAGGTGCCGCCCGCGTGCGTGACCAGGTCCTTGGGCTCCATCGGGAACACCGTGAACGGGGTGCCGGCCGCCGCCCACACCACGTCGTGGGCGAGCAGGGACCGGTCGGCGAGGACGCGGGTGCGGGTGCGGTGGCCGAAGGGCGGTACGCCGCCGATGGCGTACCCGGTGGTCTCGCGTACGACGTCGGCCCTGGCCCGGGTGACCTGCTCGACGCGCAGCTCGGCCCGGACCCGCGCCACGTCGACCCGGGAGGCGCCGTCCATGAGCACCAGGACGGGCGCCCCGTCGGCGGCGAAGACCAGCGACTTGCAGATCTGGCTCAGCTCGCACCCGATCGCGGCGGCGGCCTCGGCCGCGGTGCGGGTGGCCTCCGGGAAGCTCCGGACCCGCGCGGCCACCTCCCCGAGCCCCAACTCGTCGAGCGCCGCGGCGAAACGGGGACTGATTCCCTTGGTCATGCCGGGCACGCTAGCGGCGCGCGGACGGCACCCGCGACCGCTTGTCACGGTCGCGGGTGCCGTTCCGGTCGGACGGGCCGTCGGTCAGCGGTTGGTCCACAGGTGCCAGAACACGCGCCCCTCGGCGCACTGGTACTGGTCCCAGTGGCCGCGCTCGACGCCCTGGCGGCCCGCCTTGTCGCAGTCGGCCCAGCCGAGGTAGCGGCCCCGGTAGACGTCGAGTCCCGCCGCGGCCCGCTCCTGGGCGGGGGCCGCCTGGACGGACGTGGCGGGGGCCGCGACGACGGGTGCGGCCACGCCGAGCGCGGAGACGGTGGCGGCGGCCACGGCGAGCAGGGCGGTACGTACACGGGTCATGAGGATGTGTCCTTTCGGCGCGAGGTGACGCGGACGTGACGGGACGTGCACGGAGCGTGACGTCCATTCGCTGTGCCGAGTCTGCGCGGTCCGCCGGCCGCGCCGCAATCGGCTCCCGCCCGCTTCCCCCATCTCGGGACACGCACCCGCCTGACCTGCGGGGACACCCACGTCCCGGGATCCCGCGGGGACGGGCGGGACGCATCCGGCCGCAAAGGAGGGAAGCCGGTGAGGGCGCCCCGTCCCCACGGAACCCTCACCGGCTGGTCTCTCTCGGAGGCGGTACGTCAGGCGCGTACCAGCTCCTTGTCGTCATCGCGGTCGGCGTCCGCCGCAGCGGCGTGGGCGCGCAGGCCCTCGCCCTCGACGTCCACGTTGGGCAGGACGCGGTCCAACCACTTCGGGAGCCACCAGGCGCGGCGGCCGAGCAGGGCGAGGACGGCCGGGACGATGGCCATGCGGACGACGAACGCGTCGAAGAAGACCGCGATCGCCAGGCCGAAGCCGATCATCTTGACCATGGACTCGCTGGAGCCGATGAAGCCGGAGAAGACGGCGATCATGATGACCGCGGCGGCCGTCACGACCCGGGCGCCGTGCTGGAAGCCGGTCACCACGGCCTGCGAGGGCTTCTCGCCGTGGACGTACGCCTCCCGCATCCGGGTCACCAGGAACACCTCGTAGTCCATGGCGAGGCCGAAGACCACGCCGACCATGAAGATCGGCATCATCGACATCACCGGGCCGGTCTCCTCCACGCCCATCAGGCCGGACAGCCAGCCCCACTGGAAGACCGCGACGACCGCGCCCAGCGCCGCCATGACGCTGAGGAGGAAGCCGAGCGCCGCCTTCAGCGGGACGAGGATCGACCGGAAGACCACGATCAGCAGCAGGAACGCCAGGCCGACGACGAGGATCAGATACGGCAGCAGCGCGTCGTTCAGCTTCTCGGAGACGTCGATGTTCATCGCCGTGGAGCCGGTGACCAGGACCTCCGCGCCGGTGTCGGCCTTGGTGTCGGCCCCGGAGTCGCGGATGGCGTGCACCAGGTCCTCGGTGGTGACCGACGACGGCTTGGAGTCGGGGATCACGGTGATCGTCGCGGTGTCGCCCGCCTTGTTGGGCGCGGGCGGCATCGCCGTCACGACCCCGTCGAGGTCGCCGACCTCCTCGGCCACGTCGTCGAAGACGCCCTGCGCGTCGTCGCTGTTCCCGGCGTCGACGACGACCATCAGCGGGCCGTTGAACCCGGGACCGAACCCGTCGGACAGCAGGTCGTAGGCGCGGCGCTGGGTGGTGGACGTCGGCTGGGAGCCGTCGTCGGGCAGCCCCAGTTCCAGGGAGGTGGCCGGGATGGCGGCGGCGCCGAGGCCGAGCACGCCGAGCAGCAGGACGGCGACCGGGCGCCGTACGACGAAGCTGGCCCAGCGGGTGCCCATGTTGGCCCGGCCCGGCCGCTTCGGGGTGCGCCCGCCGCCCAGCAGCTTGCTCTTCTCCCCGGCGGGACGCACCTTGCGGCCCGCGAAGCCGAGCAGCGCCGGGATCATGGTGAGGGCGATCAGTACGGCGATGGCGACGGTGCCCGCGGCGGCGATGCCCATCTTCGTCAGCATCGGGATGTTGACGACGGAGAGGCCGACCAGGGCGATCACGACGGTGAGGCCCGCGAAGACCACCGCGGAGCCCGCGGTGCCGACGGCCCGTCCGGCCGCCTCCTCGCGTTCCCGGCCCTCGGCGAGTTCGGCCCGGTAGCGGGAGACGATGAACAGCGCGTAGTCGATGCCGACCGCGAGGCCGATCATCGTGGCCAGCGTGGAGGTGGTGGAGCCCAGGTCGAGGGTGCTGGACAGCGCGGTGATCGAGGCGACGCCGATGCCGACGCCGATGAGCGCGGTGAGCAGCGGCAGCCCGGCCGCGAGCAGCGAGCCGAAGGTGATGACGAGGACGACCGCGGCGACCGCGATGCCGATGATCTCGCCGGTGCCGGTCTCCGGCACGGCCTGCAGGGCGTCACCGCCGATCTCGACGGTCAGCCCGGACTCCCGGGCGTCCTCGGCGGTCTGCTGCAGGGCGTCCTTGGTGGACTCCTCCAGCTCCATGCCGGAGACGTCGTACCGCACCTGCGCGTAGGCGATCGTGCCGTCCTCGCTGACGGCGTCCGCCTTGTAGGGGTCGGTGACGGAGGAGACCTCGGAGCCGTCGGACAGCGTGTCGACGGCCTCCCCGACGGTGGCCTCGTGCTCCGCGTCGGTCATCTTCTCGCCCGCGGGGGCCTTGAAGACGACGCGGGCGGTGGCGCCGTCGGCGCTCGATCCGGGGAACCGCTCCTCCAGCAGGTCGAAGGCCTTCTGGGCCTCGGTGCCCGGGATGGAGAAGGAGGTGGACCCGGCGGTGGGGGCGCTTGCCGCGCCGACGCCCGCGAGCGTCAGCAGCGCCACCCAGATCAGGGCGACGAAGTGCCGTCGCCGGAAGGCGAGCCGGCCGAGTTTGTACAGGAACGTGGCCACGAGGGCGTCTCCCGGTCAGGTCGTGGGTGGTTCGGGGCAGGGGTGACCAGCGCGGTGGGGAGCGCGGCTGATCGGCCCGACGACGTGAGCGGTTCGCGTCAGGTGGTAACGGAGGAGGGGGTGCTCAGGTGGTCGGGACGCCGAGAGCGGGGAGGATCACGGCGTCTACGTACGAGATGAGGAACGCCTGGGTCGGCGGCAGTTCGTCGATCATGGCCCGGGTCGCGAACGCGCCGAGCATCATGTGCACGACGTAGTCGATCGCGGGGTTGTCCGCGCGGACCTCGCCCCGGTCGACGGCGCGCCCCAGGACCCGCTGGAACTCCTCCAGCTCGGGCTCGATCACGAACTCCTTGAAGGCCCGCAGCAGGTCGGGGTTGCCGTGCACCGCCATGGCGAGACCGCGCATCAGCGCGACGTTCTGCTCGATCTGGCAGTCGTCCTCACGGGTCACCAGCGCGACGAAGTCGCCCCGCAGGGAGCCGGTGTCGATGTCGGCGAGGCCGCCCGGCTTCATGCACCGGATCGCCTTCGCCACCAGCTCGGCCTTGCCGCCCCACTGGCGGTAGAGCGTGGCCTTGCTGGACCGGGTGCGGGTGGCCACGGCGTCCATGGTCAGGGCGTCGTAGCCGACCTCGCGGAGCAGGTCGAGCACGGCCCTGTACAGCTCGGCCTCGCGCTCGGGTGTGAGCCGACTGCGGCGCGCGGTCGCGACCTCGGCCATCTCACTCCACCCCTTCCACTCCGGAACCTCCGTGCCGTGCCGCATTGTACGGCCGGGTACGGCCAGGCGACTCTGCGGTACGACACCGTTTCGTACACGTCGACAGTAACCCAGAACACCAGCGAAACGAAACCGTTTCGTACGTGTCCTGGATCACGTCCGCGCGCGGGCCGCCACCGCCCGCCCACGAGTTGCCCCGCCCCCTCCCCCGGAAAAGCATGGGGAAGGTGAGCTATCTGCGCCTGCCCCACATCAGCGGTGACCTGCTCTGCTTCGTCGCCGAGGACGACCTCTGGCTGACCTCCCCGGACGGTGCGGGCCGCGCCTGGCGGCTCACCGTCGACCGCGCCAAGACCGGCGACCCCCGCCTCTCCCCCGACGGCCGCCACATCGCGTACACGAGCTGGCGCAGCCTGGTGCCGGAGATCCACCTGGTCCCGGTGGACGGCGGCGAGAGCCGTCGGCTGACCTACTGGGGCAGCCCCGACACCCAGGTCCGCGGCTGGACCCCGGACGGCGAGATCCTCGCCGTCGCCTCCCACGGCGAGCCCTTCTCCCACTTCACCTGGGCCTACAAGCTCACCCCCGACGGCGACCCCGGCCGCAAGCTCCCCTGGGGCCCGGTCACCGACATCCAGGTGGCCGACCTCGACGGCGAGCGCAAGTCCCTGCTGCTCACCGGCACCCCGCCGCACGAACCCGCGGCCTGGAAGCGCTACCGGGGCGGCGCCACCGGCCGCCTCTGGCTGCACGGCGAACGGCTCCTCGACGGCATCGGCGGCCATCTCGCCTGCCCCCTGCTCGCCGGCGGCCGGGTCGCCTTCCTCTCCGACCACGAGGGCGTCGGCAACCTCTACTCCTGCGCCCACGACGGCTCCGACCTGCGCCGCCACACCGACCACGACGCCTTCTACGCCCGGCACGCCGCCAGCGACGGCACCCGGGTCGTCTACCAGTGCGCCGGTGACCTGTGGATCGTCGACGACCTCGCCGCGGGCTCGGAGCCGCGCCGCCTCGACATCCGGCTCAGCGGGCCGCGCGCCGGGCGGCGCCGCTACCAGGTGCCCGCCGCCCAGCACGTCGACGGCGTCTCCGTCGACGAGACGGGCCGCGCCAGCGCCGTCGTCGTCCGCGGCAGCCTGTACTGGCTGACCCACCGCGACGGCCCCGCCCGCACCATCACCGACACCCCCGGCGTACGGGTCCGGCTGCCGGTGATGCTCGGCTCGGGCGGACAGGTGGCGTACGTGACGGACGCGGAGGGCGAGGACGCGGTCGAGATCGCCTACCTGCCGCGCGCCACCGGCGACCGCGGAGCGAGGCGGCTGGCGGGAGGCGAGCTGGGCCGGGTCCTCGAACTGGTCTCCGACCCGCGCGGTGAACGCCTCGCCCTCGCCGCGCACGACGGACGGCTGCTGCTCGTCGACGCCACCGAGGACGGAGGCGGCGAGGTCACCGAGCTGGTCCGGTCCGACAACGGCCCGGTCCGCGATCTCGCCTTCTCCCCCGACGGGGCCTGGCTGACCTGGGCGCACCCCGGGATCGGGCGCACCCTGCGGCAGATCAGGATGGCCCGCATCAAGGACCGGTTCGTCGTGGACGTCACCGACGGCCGCTTCGAGGACGAGAACCCCGTCTTCACCTCCGACGGCCGCTACCTCGCCTTCCTCTCCTGGCGCGGCTTCGACCCGGTGTACGACGTCCACACCGGCGACCTGTCCTTCCCGCTGGGCTGCCGCCCCTACCTGGTGCCGCTGTCGTCGGCGACCCCGTCCCCGTTCGCCCTCAGCCCCGACGGGCGCCCGGCGGCCGGGGGCCTGGACCCGGTCGAGGACGAGGCGGGCGCCGGGGAGGCGGGCGCGGTCACCGTGGAGACGGAGGGCCTGGAGTGCCGGGTCACCCCCTTCCCCGTCACCGCCTCCAAGTACTCGGCACTGCACCCGGTCGCGGGCGGCGGCCTGGTCTGGCTGCGCTGGCCGATCTCCGGCGCCCTCGGCGAGACCTTCGCCAACCCCGACGACACCACCGGCCGCCCCACCCTCGAACACTTCGGCATCACCAAGGCCAAGCGGACCGAACTCGTCGGCCACCTCGACTGGTTCGCCGTCAGCGGCGACGGCTCCCGGCTCGTCGTCGTCGACGAGGGCGACCTGCGCGCCGTCCCCGCGACCGAGACCGGCGACAGCGACAGCACCGTGTGGATCGACGCCCGCCGCGTCCTGCACGAGGTCGACCCGGGCGCCGAGTGGCGACAGGCGTACGAGGAGGCCGGCCGCCTCATCCGCGCCTACTTCTGGGACCCCGGCATGTGCGGCATCGACTGGGACGCGGTACTGGCGCAGTACCGCCCGCTGGTCGACCGGGTCGCCTCCCCCGACGAGTTCGCCGACCTGCTCCGCGAGGTCCTCGGCGAGCTGGGCACCTCGCACGCCTACGTCACCCCCGCCCGCCGCAACGAGGGCCCGCCGCACTACCAGCGCTGGCAGGGCCTCCTCGGCGCCAACCTCGTCTGCCGGGACGGCCGATGGACGGTCCGGCGGATCCTGCCCGGCGACTCCTCCGACTCCAAGGCCCGCTCCCCGCTCGCCGGTTCCGGCATCCGCGAGGGCGCCGTCCTCACCCACGTGGACGGACGACCGGTGGACCCGGTGACGGGTCCGTACCCGCTGCTCGCCGGCGCGGGCGGTACGACGGTGGAGCTGACGTTCGCCCAACCCGTCGCCCACCACCGCCCTGCCGAGGAAGGCCCTCCGGGCCCCGCGCGTCCGTCCGAGGACACGGCGGTCCGCCCCCGCCGGGTCGCCGTCGTCCCGCTCGCCGACGAACGCCCCCTGCGCTACCAGGACTGGGTGGCCAAGCGCCGGGAGGTCGTCCGGGAGCTGAGCGGCGGCCGGTGCGGCTACCTCCACATCCCCGACATGGGCGGCTCCGGCTGGGCGCAGTTCAACCGCGACCTGCGCATGGAGGTGTCCCGGCCCGCGCTCATCGTCGACGTGCGCGGCAACGCGGGCGGCCACATCAGCGAACTCGTCGTGGAGAAGCTCACCCGCACCATCCTCGGCTGGGACCTCACCCGCAACGCGCAGCCGGTGTCGTACACCTCGAACGCCCCGCGCGGGCCGGTCGTCGCGCTCGCGGACGAGGCGACCTCCTCCGACGGCGACATGATCACCGCCGCGTTCAAGCTGCTGGGGCTGGGCCCGGTGGTCGGGCAGCGCACCTGGGGCGGCGTCGTCGGCATGACCGGGCGGCACCGGCTCGGCGACGGCACGGTGATCACGGTGCCGATGAACGCGGCCTGGTTCGACGCCTACGGCTGGTCCGTGGAGAACGAGGGCGTCGAACCCGACCTGGAGGCCCTGCGCACCCCGCTCGACTGGGCCGAGGGCCGCTACGCCCAGCTCGACGACGCCGTACGCCTCGCCCTGGAGCTGCTCGCGGAGCACCCCGCGTCGACGCCGCCGGACTACGGCGCCGTACCGGACAGGTCACGGCCGCCGCTGCCACCGCGCACGTGAGAGAAGGGATGCCCCCCGTCCGGGAGCACCCCTTCCGCTCAGCGTGTCGCCTCGCGTCAGACGTCGTAGTCCTGGTCGAAGCGCTCCTCTTCCTCACGCTCCCGGTCCTGGCGCGAGCGGTCCGAGCCGGGACGCATGTGCTCCGGCTGGTCGCCCTGCTGACGGCCGCGCTGCTGCTGGGACCGCTCGTGGGTCTCCTGCATCTTGTCCTTGGCCTGCTGCTGCCACTGCTCGGCCTGGTCCTGGAACTTGTCCTTCATACCCATGTGGGTTCACTCCTGTGGTGAGTGGGGGAAGTGGGCCTCGTGGGCCCCGACCCAGATTCACACGGGTGGTGACGCCGCGCATGTCGATCACTTACGCTGCGTGTTCCTGCCCTGCTCGTCGGCGGCGCCACCCGCTCCGACCAGCCCGGTGCGCAGCCCGTCGAGCCGGTCCGCGAACCGCCGCATCTCGCGCTGGCCCACGGTCCCGATCAGCGCGGGCAGGTAGCCGCGCACGCCCTGCATCCCGCGCAGCCACCACTGCCCGTACACATGGCTGGACCGGCGCTCGATCCCGGCGACGATCCGGTCCACCGCCGGACCCAGCGGATAGGTCTTGTTCGACGGCCACGGCAGCCGCTGCCGCAGCTCCCGCATCACGTCCATCTCGTCCGCCCCGCGCACCATGTCGGTGTCCGTCCACGACAGGTACGCCACCCCGACCCGTACCCCCTTGTAGCCGACCTCGGCGCGCAGGCTGTGCGCGTACGCCTCCACACCGGACTTGGACGCGCAGTACGCCGTCATCATCGGCGCCGGGGTGATCGCGGCGAGGGACGCGATCTGGAGCAGGTAGCCCCGGCTCGCGGCGAGCAGCGGCAGGAAGGCGCGGGCGGTGACGGCGGAACCGATCAGGTTCACCTCGATGACCCGCCGCCATGCCTCCGGGTCGGACTCGCTGAACGGCCCCCCGGTGGCGACGCCCGCGTTGGCGACCACGATGTCCACCTTGCCGAACCGTTCCCCGACCTCGCGGGCGACCTCTGCCATCGCCTCGTGGTCGGTGACATCGGCGTGCCAGCAGTCGCTGTCGCCGTGCAACCGCTCGGAGACCCGCTTCAGCTCCTCCGGCTCCAGACCCACCAGCGCCACGCTCGCGCCGCGCGCCGACAGCTTGCGGGCCAGCAGCTCACCGACGCCGCGCGCGGCTCCGGTCACGACCGCGACCTGTCCCTCCAGGCTCACCCTGGTCATGCGCCCTCCCTGACCTTCACGTACGTGGTGACGAGTTCCCGTATCTTCCCGGTGACCAGCTCGGGCGCCTCCAGGGGCGTCATGTGGCCGAGGCCGGGCGCCACGGTCAGGCCCACGCAGTGCGGCAGCGCGGCGGCCAGCGCCCGCGCGTGCACCGGCGGGGTGAGCCGGTCGTGCGTGCCGACCAGCACGGCCGTCGGCGCGCTGAGCTGCCGTACGCCGTGGTCGAGGTCGAGCAGGTCCAGCACCCGCGACCAGGCGTACCGCACCCGGCGCGGGCAGGCGTGCACGATCCGGGCGCAGGCGTCCACCGCGGCGGGGGCCGAACCGGCGCCCATCGTGCCGTACTTGAGGATGCGGCGGGCGAGCGGTGTGACCGGCCCGAGGGGGGCGCGGGAGCCCAGCACCTTGCGGGTGAGCCAGGTGCGCGTCCGGCCGGGCCGCATCGGTATCACCGTCGACTCCGCGACCAGCCGGGAGACGCCGGTGCTGCACAGCAGGACGGCGGCGGCCCGCTCCGTCAGCGCCGGGCGCCCGGCCGCGGCCACCACCGTCATGGCCCCCATCGAGTGCCCGACGACCACCGCCCGCTCACCGGGCGCGAGGGTGGCGCCGAGTACGGCTTCCAGGTCGTCGGCGAGCGCTTCGGGACTGCACGTGGCGCTGGCCGGGCTGCGTCCGTGGCCGCGCTGGTCGTAGGCGATGACGCGGTGGTCGGCGGCCAGGTCGCGGAGCTGCGCCGCCCAGAAGGCGGTGGAGCAGGTCCAGCCGTGGGCGAGGACGACGGCCGGTGCCTTCTCGGCGCCGTGCACCTCGACGTGCAGCCGGGCGCCGTCGGCGGAGACGGCGGTCAGTTCGCGGGCGGGGGCGGGCGGGGCGTAGGGGCCGCTGGCGGCGTACCTCGGACGGCTCATACGGCGGCCTCGGCTACGTCGGTGTCCTGGGCCTCGGCGACGGCGGGCCGCAGCACGTCGTACTCCGCGAGGTCCACCCGCCGCGTCGCCCGCCGGAACTCGGCCGTCGTCCCCGGCCAGATGGTGGTGTTGCGCCCGCTGGCGTCCAGGTACCAGCTGGTGCAGCCGCCGGTGTTCCACACCGTGCGCTTCATCCGCTCCTGCACCCGGCGGTTCCAGGCGGTGACGGCGTCGGCGCGGGCGTCGAGGGCGACGCGCCCGCCGAGCACGTCCAGCTGCCGCAGGTAGTCGGCGAGGTAGTTCAGCTGGGACTCGATCATCAGGATCATCGAGGAGTTCCCGAGCCCGGTGTTGGGCCCGATGAGCGTCATCCAGTTGGGGAACCCGGCCGCGGAGGCACCGCGCAGCGCCTCCATGCCGCCCTTCCAGGTCTCGGCGAGGGTGCGCCCGTCGGCCCCCACGACCCGCTCGGCGATGGGCATGTCGGTGACGTGGAACCCGGTCCCGAAGATGATCGCGTCGACCTCGGTCCCGGTCCCGTCGGCGGCGACCAGCGTGGACCCCCGCACCTCACTCAGCCCACTGGCGACGACGTCGACGTTGGGCTGGGCGAGCGCCGGATAGTAGTCGTTGGAGAGCAGGATCCGCTTGCAGCCGATGCGGTAGTCCGGGGTGAGCTTGGCGCGCAGCGCCGGGTCCTTGATGGCGCGGGCCATGTTCCGCCTGGCGAGCTGCTCGACGAAGCCGAGCTGGCCCGGGTGCTTGGTGAAGGCCCCCACCTGCAACTCCCGGATGCCCCACAGCAGTCCGCGGCGCAGCTGGGTGGTGAAGGGCAGGTTCCGGTGCAGGGCGCGTTCGAGGCCGCTGATCGACCGGTCCACCCGGGGCATCACCCACGGCGGCGTCCGCTGGAAGAGGGTGAGCCGACCGACCCGGGGCTGGATGGACGGCACGATCTGGATGGCGGAGGCGCCGGTGCCGACCATGGCGACCCGCTTGCCGCGCAGGTCGTAGTCGTGGTCCCAGCGGGCGGAGTGGAAGACCTCGCCGGGGAAGGAGTCGAGCCCCGGAACGTCCGGCACCTTGGGATCGGAGAGGGGCCCGGTGGCGGACACCACGACATCCGCGGTAAGGGTCCCGGACCCGGTCTCGATCACCCACCGCAGCTGCTCCCCGTCCCAGGTCATCTTCTCCACCTCGGAGTCGAAGCGGAGGTGGGGGCGGAGCCGGAAGGTGTCGGTGACGTGCTCCAGGTAGGCGCGGATGTGCCGCTGCCCCGAGAAGGTGCGCGGCCAGTCGGGGTTGGGCGCGAAGGAGAAGGAGTAGAGGTGGGAGGGCACGTCGCAGGCGCACCCCGGGTAGCTGTTGTCCCGCCAGGTGCCGCCCACGCTGTCGGCCCGCTCCAGTACGACGAAGTCGGTGATCCCCTCGCGGCGCAGCCGCACGGCGGCCCCGAGTCCGCCGAACCCGGACCCGACGACGGCCACCCTGACGTGCTCGTGCTCGGCCATCCGATGCCTCCACACTCGTCCGAACATGCTGAACCCGCTGCTGTCGCCAGCCGATTCCGCCAGTGAACACTGGCGCAATGGGAGCGTAGAGGAGCTGGCTACCGATGGGTAGGGGGCGGGCGAAGGAAAGTTACCGGCGGTACGACTTAGAGTCGGGGCGTGACAGAGAAGCGTGAGTACCGCATGGAGGAACTGGCCGGCCTCGCCGGCATCACCGTCCGCACCCTCCGCTTCTACCGGGAACGCAAACTGCTCCCACCGCCGCGCCGCGAGGGCCGCATCGCCTGGTACGACGACCACCACCTGGCCCGCCTGCGCACCATCGCCGCGCTGCTGGAACGCGGCCACACCCTGAACGGCATCGCCGAGCTGGCCGACGCCTTCGACCACGGCCGCGAGGTCGGCGACCTGCTGGGCTACTTCGGCGAACCCACCGAGGAGACGCCGGTCCGCCTCACTCCCGAGGAACTCGCCGCCCGCTTCGAGGGGGAGGTCACGCCGGAGAACCTGGCCGCCGCGATGGACCTCGGTTACCTGGGCACCGACGGCGACGAGATCGTGCACATCAGCCGACGGCTGCTGGACGTCTCCTCGGCGCTCGTCCGCGAGGGCATCCCGCTCGCGGAGGTCCTGCGGGCGGGCGCCCGGGTACGGGAACACGCGGACGCGCTGGCCGACCTGTTCGCGGAGATGGTCCTGCGGCACGGCGCGGAGGAGGACCTGCAACGCCTGCGCCCGCTGGCGCGCAGCGTGGTGGAGGCGGAACTGTCACTGGCCCTGGACAGAAGACTCCAACGCTAGCTATCGCTGCTCGTACACCACGGTCACGGGCGCGTGATCGGACCACCGCTCCTCATGCCGGGCGGCCCGCTCCACGACCCCCTTGACGGCCCGCGCGGCAAGCGCGGCCGTGGCGAGGTGGTAGTCGATCCGCCACCCCGTGTCGTTGTCGAAGGCGCGCCCGCGGTACGACCACCACGAGTACGGCCCCTCGACATCAGGGTGCAGCGCCCGCACGACGTCGACGTACCCCCCGTCCTCGGGATGGAGCACCCGCGACAACCACTCCCGCTCCTCGGGCAGGAACCCCGAGTTCTTGCGGTTCCCCCGCCAGTTCTTCAGATCGACCGTCTGATGGGCGATGTTCCAGTCCCCGCAGACAAGAACCTCGCGCCCACCCGAGGCGGCACGCTCCCGCAGCCCCTTGAGATAGGGAAGGAACTCCCCCATGAACCGCGCCTTCTCGTCCTGCCGCTCGGTCCCGACCTCCCCGGACGGCAGATAGAGGGAGGCGACGACGACTCCGGGCAGCTCGACCTCGACGTACCGCCCACTCCCGTCGAACTCGGCCGACCCGAACCCCACCTGGACCCGGTCGGGCTCACGCCGCGTGTAGAGCGAGACCCCGGCCCGCCCCTTGGCGGCGGCGGGCGCGTGCACGACATGCCACCCGTCGGGCGCCCGCACCCCTTCGGGCAACTGCTCGGGCTCGGCCCGCACCTCCTGGAGGCACAGCACATCGGCGGAGGTGTCACGGAGCCACTCCACGAACCCCTTCTTCGAGGCGGCCCGCAGCCCGTTCACATTCACGGAGGTCACAGTCAGCACCGGGGCACCATACCCTTACCTTGGACATTGTCCAGATTCGAGCACCCACCGCCGCCTTCGCATGATTGTACGATGCCCCGCATGAATATACGCCAGGTCGCCTTCGACCACCCCGACGCCGTCAAGCTGAACGACGAGGTCCAGGCCGAGTACCACGAGCGCTACGGCGACGGCGGCGACGCCACCCCGCTCGACCCGGCCGACTTCCGGCCCCCGAACGGCGTCTACCTCATCGCCTACGACGACCGGGACCGCCCGGTGGCGACCGGCGGCTGGCGCAGCCAGGACAAGAACGACGAGGGCAACGAGGACGGCGACGCCGAACTGAAGCGCATGTTCGTCATCCGCGAGGTCCGCGGCCTGGGCCTCGCCCGCCGCATCCTCACCGCCCTGGAGGACGACGCCCGCACGGCGGGCCGCACCCGCATGGTCCTGGAAACCGGCACCCAACAGCCGGAAGCCATCGCCCTCTACACCTCCAGCGGCTACACCCCCTGCCCCAAGTTCGGCTACTACCGCTTCCACGAGGACAGCCGCTGCTACGCGAAGCCGCTGTGAAGGACCACGAGCCCGATAAGGCCCCGGCCGGTCTCCCCGCGCCGACCCCCTCGGCGACAGCGCTTCCGTGGCCCACCTGCTCGTCGCCTGGCAGCACACCGCCGAGGTCTGCTCCGACCTCGGACGGACCGGCCACGGAGACACCCCGACACCACCGCCCCAGGGGGCGGTCTGGCACCCGGCACCCACCGCGGACAGACCTGCGGGCAAGGGCGGATCGAGGTGACCGGCGGCGGCCGTGTCCGGTACCTCCTGGCCACAGCCCGCGAGACCTGCCGGATCACCTTCACGGGCACCGGCCGCCCGTGAGCCACCGACCGCCACCGAACAAGTCCCAGCCAGGCGTCAGTGATCCGCGCCCCAGCCAGTCAGCCGTTCCGGCAGAGGCCGGTGAAGCGGCTCTGGCCGGGGCTGATCCAAGAGACCCGCCGCGAACGACTGCCGTACAACGCGTCGGAGCCCCGGTTGGTGTTCACCAACCGGGGCTCCGAGCTGCGTGGACCTGTGGGGATTTGAACCCCAGACCCCCTCGATGCGAACGAGGTGCGCTACCGGACTGCGCCACAGGCCCTTGCAACGAGTGAAACCTTAGCATCCCGATCAGGGTGCTTGGAAATCCGTTCCCCGGTCAGGGCGGGGGCGCTACTCGTTGGCCGCGCGGGGGCGGTCGCCGTCCTCGTACTGGTCGAAGAGCGGGGTGCGGCCACCGCGCTCGCGGGAGCGGCGGGCGGAGGCGGCCCGGCGGCGGGCGTCGCCGCGGGCGGGGGCAGGGACCTCGGGGGCCTCTGGTGTCTCGGGGATCTCCGACGCCTGCGGTGCCTTGGGGGTCGGCTGGTCCTGGGCTGCCGGGCCCGAGCGGGCCGAGCTCCAGGTGTCGGGGGCGGAGAGGTCCACGCCGGGCGTCGCGCGCGGGGCGACGGGGGCCGTGACGTACGTCGGCAGGGGCACCGGCACCGGGTCCCAGCTGTCGCCCTGCCCGGGACCCTGCTGGCGCTCACGCTGTTGGTCGACCCACTCGGCGTGGTCGGTCTGCTCGACCAGCGCGCGCCGGTCCGCGGCGAGGGCGGTCAGGCCCGGGTCGGCCGCCGGCTCCGGTCCCTCCTCCTCGGGCTCGTCGGCGTCGACGGCCGTGCCGGAGGGGCGGCGCGGGGCGCGGGCACGCTCCCGCAGGTGCTGGGCGGCGGCTTCCGCACGGCGGCGGTCCATCTGGTACGTGAAGCGCCGCCGCTCCTGGGAGCGCAGGTGCGCGATGTACCCGCTGAGCAGCACGGCGGGCACCCCGGGCGCCCACAGGAACCCGAGTCCGCCCACGGCCGCGACGATCGCGCCGAGGGTGAAGGCGAGGAAGAGCATCACCGTCGTACGTCTACGGCGCGCGAGCACCTTCGAGCGCCGGGCGCGTGCCGCAGCCGCCTCCGCGCCGGGCGCGCGCTGGGCGGGCGGGGTCCGCTGGGCGCGCGGGGACGGCTGGGCGACGACGTCCGGGGCGCGTTCCGCGGGGCGGGCGCGCTCGGGTGCCGGTGCCGGTGCCGGTACCGGTGCCGGTGCCGGTGCCTGGGCCGGCGTCCGGGGACGGGCCGGAGGCACGGCGAAGGCCCGGACGTCCACCGAGTCGGTGACGCCGTCCGGGTCGCCCGGGCCGGGCTCCTCCTCGTCGGTGGAGCGTGCCCGCAGGTCCTTGGCGTACCGGCGCTCCATGGCCGCCCGTCCGGACAGCAACCGGATGGCAGTGCTGAAGCGTTCCGTTGGACGGGCCTCGTTCAGCTCGTCCTGCCTACGGAGCCACATCGGCACCAGGTAGGCCGCCCAAGCCCCGACGATGACTGCGTAGATGAGGCCGCTGCTGCTCACGCCTCACACGGTAGAGGGGTTGGCGTGAGGCCATCCGCCAATTGGGCCGGTGTGTCGCACGATCCGGCTGATATTTCGAACTTTTCTTGTGATCGATGCGATCAGCGGACATCAGCGGACCGCCGGAAGAGGGAATTCTGTGCACTACGCCGATCCCCCAGGGATCGAATTCGAACGTTTATTCAATTTCCGCGCTGTGTGAGTTCCTCCTGCGCCGCCAGCGGCTGAGCAGGCCGTCCGGCACCTCCTCCGCGGTCAGCGCGAAGACCAGGTGGTCGCGCCAGGCACCGTCGATGTGGAGATAACGGGGCCTGAGCCCCTCCTCACGGAATCCGAGTTTCTCCACCACCCGGCGGCTCGGCCCGTTCTCGGGGCGAATACAGACTTCGACCCGGTGCAGTCCGACCGTGCGGAAACAGTGGTCCACGGCCAGCGCGACGGCCGTCGGCATCACTCCCCGACCGGCCACCGCCTCGTCCACCCAGTAACCGACGTGGCCCGAGCACATCGACCCCCAGGTGATTCCGGCGACCGTCAACTGGCCGACCAGCCTGCCCTGGTACTCGATCACGAACGGCAGCATCCGGCCCGCGTTCGCCTCGGCGCGCAGGTGCCGCACCATCTGCCGGTACGTCGGCCGGTGGGTGATCGGACCGCCCGGTGAGGGCGGCGGGATGGTCGCCTCCCAGGGGCGCAGCCAGTCCCGGTTGCGCCGGTTCACCTCGCGCCACATCCGCTGGTCGCGCAGCTTTATCGGCCGGAGGACGACATCGCCCTCCGCCAGCTCGACGGGCCAGGCTGGGCTGTTCAGCTCGCACCCCCGTGACCAGCGGGTCTGGGGTGGTCGCCGCCGCGCAGTTGGTCGACGGCGTGCGTCAGCAGCGGCTCCAGGACGGCCAGTCCGTCGCGCACCCCGCCCGTGGAGCCCGGCAGGTTCACGATCAGCGTCCGGCCCGCCACGCCCGCAAGGCCCCGCGACAGCACCGCCGTGGGCACCTTGTCCCGGCCGTACGCGCGGATCGCCTCCGCGATGCCCGGCACCTCGTGGTCGAGGACCGCGCGGGTCGCCTCGGGGGTGCCGTCGGTCGGCGAGACGCCGGTGCCGCCGGTGGTGACGATCACGTCGTACCCGGCGTCGACGCCCGCGCGCAGGGCGGCCCGCACCGGGTCGCCGTCCGGGACGACCTGGGGGCCGTCCACCGTGAAGCCGAAGCCGCGCAGGCCGTCCGCGAGCAGCGGGCCGCCCTTGTCCTCGTAGACACCGGCGGCGGCCCGGTTGGAGGCCGTGACCACCAGGGCTCGGTACGTCATGACCGGCTCCAGTCGCCCGACTTGCCGCCCGTCTTCTCCTCCACCCGTACGTCCGTGATGACCGCTCCCTTGTCGACCGCCTTGACCATGTCGATCACCGTGAGCGCGGCGACCGAGACCGCCGTGAGGGCCTCCATCTCCACGCCCGTGCGGTCGGTCGTCCTCACCGTGGCGGCGATCTCCACGGCGTCGTCCGCGACCGACAGGTCCAGTTTCACACCCGACACCGACAACGGGTGGCAGAGCGGGACCAGGTCCGGGGTGCGCTTGGCGCCCATGATGCCCGCGATCCGCGCGGTGGCGAGGGCGTCCCCCTTGGGGACCCCCTCGCCGCGCAGCAGCTCGACCACGCGGGGCGAGACGAGCACGCGTCCGCTCGCGCGCGCGGTGCGCGCGGTGACGTCCTTCTCCGATACGTCGACCATGCGGGCGGCGCCCGCGTCGTCGAGGTGCGTCAGTCGGTCCTGCGTACTCATGCTGTAGTGGCGCTCCCGGTCCGGGGTGGCCCGGTGCGGTGCGGCGCGCGGGCCTGTCGTGCGCGACACGGTACCCCCAACCGGTGGCCCTCAGCCGAGCAGGACCACCTCGACCTCACCGCCGGGCTCGACGGCCGTCACGGCCTCCGGGACGACGATCAGCGCGTCCGCCCGCGCGAGGGCCGCGACCAGGTGGGATCCGGCGCCGCCGACCGGGGTGACGGCGCCGTCGGCGTACCTCCCGCGCAGGAACTGTCTGCGGCCCTTGGGGGAGGTCAGCGGCTTGTCGGCGGTCAGTCTCGCGCGGGCGCGCGGGCGGTGGACGTCCGCCAGGCCCATCAGGGCGCGGATCGCGGGGCGCACGAACAGCTCGAAGGAGACGTACGACGAGACCGGGTTGCCGGGGAGGGCCAGCAGCGGGGTGTGGTCGGGGCCGACGGAGCCGAAGCCCTGGGGCTTGCCGGGCTGCATGGCGAGCTTGCGGAACTCGACGCCGCTGCCGGGCTCGTCCTCGTCGCCGACGTACGACAGGGCCTCCTTGACGACGTCGTACGCGCCGACGCTGACCCCGCCGGTGGTGACCATCAGGTCGGCGCGGACCAGCTGGTCCTCGATGGTGGTGCGCAGGGTCTCGGCGTCGTCGGCGACGGCGCCCACGCGGTAGGCGATGGCTCCGGCGTCGCGGGCGGCGGCGGTGAGGGCGAAGCTGTTGGAGTCGTAGATCTGACCGGGGGCCAGTTCGGTGTCCGGCTGGACGAGTTCGCTTCCGGTGGAGAGCACCACCACGCGCGGGCGGGGCCGTACCCGGACGGTGCCGCGGCCGATGGCGGCGAGCAGGGAGATCTGCGGCGGGCCGAGCACCGTACCGGCCGCCAGGGCGCGGTCGCCCTCCTTGACGTCGCTGCCGCGGGCGCGCACGTGCGCGCGTGCCTCGGCCGCGCGGTACACCTGGACCTGGCCGGAGGCGGCCTCCGGGGCGAGGCTGCGGGCCCGCATCCCGGTGACCGGGCCCTCACC
This sequence comes from Streptomyces sp. NPDC006997, assembly GCF_040635175.1. NCBI lineage: Bacteria > Bacillati > Actinomycetota > Actinomycetes > Kitasatosporales > Streptomycetaceae > Streptomyces > Streptomyces sp. NPDC006997. Next base: position 33,518 of record NZ_JBEYHH010000008.1, on the reverse strand, counting down.
GAGGCCGCCGTCGGTCCACTCCACGGGCACCACGGTCTCGGCGCCGGGCGGCAGCGGGGCGCCGGTCATGATGCGGGCGGCCTGGCCGGGGCCCACGTGGAGCGGCTCGGCCGCGCCCGCCGCGACGTCCCCGACGACCTCCAGGGCGGCCGGGTACTCCTCGCTGGCGCCCGCGATGTCGGCGACCCGGACCGCGTAGCCGTCCATCGAGCTGTTGTCGAACGGCGGCAGGGAGACCGGCACCGTGATGTCGTCGACCAGGACGCAGCCCTGGGCGTCGAGCAGCTGGAGTTCGATGGGGTCCAGGGGGCGGACGGTGGCGAGGATGTCGTCCAGGTGTTCGTCCACCGACCACAGGCGGTCCGGGCCGAAGCGCTCCTCGTCCGGACCGGAGGGGTGATCCGGGTGGCCCGAGTGCTCCGGACGGCCCGGGTGGTCCGGGTGCTCCGGGCCGGTGGCGTGGGCGGCGGCGGTGCTCAAGGTGGCTACATCTCCTCGGTGACGTAACTGCGCAGCCAGGCCCGGAACTCCGGGCCCAGGTCTTCACGTTCGCACGCGAGTCTGACAATGGCACGCAGGTAGTCGCCACGGTCACCGGTGTCATAGCGGCGGCCCTTGAAGACGACGCCGTGCACCGGGCCGCCGACCTTCTCGTCCGCCGCGAGCTGCTGGAGGGCGTCGGTCAGCTGGATCTCGCCGCCGCGGCCGGGCTCGGTCTCGCGCAGTACGGCGAAGACGGCCGGGTCGAGGACGTACCGGCCGATGACGGCGTAGTTCGAGGGGGCGTCCGCCGGGTCCGGCTTCTCGACCAGGCCGTTGACCTTGACGACGTCGCTGTCCTCGGTGGTGTCGACGGCGGCGCAGCCGTAGAGGTGGACCTGCTCGGGAGCGACCTCCATCAGGGCGACCACACTGCCGCCGTACTGCTCCTGGACCTCGATCATCCGCTTCAGCAGCGGGTCGCGGGCGTCGATCAGGTCATCCCCGAGGAGGACGGCGAAGGGCTCGTTCCCGACGTGCGGGGCGGCGCACAGGACGGCGTGGCCGAGGCCCCTGGGGTCGCCCTGGCGGACGTAGTGCATGGTGGCGAGGTCGCTGGACTCCTGGACCTTGGCGAGCCGCGCCGCGTCGCCCTTCTTCCCCAGGGCGGACTCAAGCTCGTAGTTGCGGTCGAAGTGGTCCTCCAGGGGGCGCTTGTTGCGACCCGTGATCATGAGGACGTCGTCGAGACCGGCGGACACGGCCTCCTCGACCACATACTGGATCGCCGGCTTGTCCACGACCGGCAGCATCTCCTTGGGAGTGGCCTTCGTCGCCGGCAGGAACCGGGTGCCGAGGCCTGCTGCGGGGATGACAGCCTTGCTGATCCTGGGGTGCGACTGAGTCATGCCCGACACCATAACCGGTGCCTTTGTGAGGAATCCGAGGCTCCGGCCGTATGGCTCACATATGACACATTGACGGAGACAACGGGAGTCACAGGTGCACCACATCGGGTCCTCAGCGGAGCCTGACAAGCGAACGTTGCGGCGGGAGTTCCTCGCGGTGAGGAACAGGTTGACAGAGGATGACGTGCGGGAATCGGGCGAGGCGCTGGCCCGGCACGCGCTGGGCCTGCCCGAGCTGGCGCACGCGCGCACGGTGGCGGCGTACGTCTCCGTGGGGAGCGAGCCGGGCACGCTCGCGCTGCTGGACGCGCTGCGCGAGCGGGGCGCGCGGATCCTGCTGCCCGCGCTGCTGCCGGACAACGACCTGGACTGGGGCGAGTACACCGGTGAGGGCTCACTCGCGCGGGTGCGGCACGGCGGCCGGATGGCGCTGTTCGAGCCCGTCGGCGAGCGTCTCGGCCCGGACGCCGTCACCGCCGCCGACGCCGTGCTGCTGCCCGGCCTCGCCGTCGACACGCGCGGGGTGCGCCTCGGCCGCGGCGGAGGGTCGTACGACCGGGTCCTCGCGCGTCTGGACCACGCGGGCGCGTGTCCCGCGCTGGTCGTCCTGCTGTATGAGACGGAGGTCGTCGCTCGGGTGCCCGCGGAGCCGCACGACCGGCCGGTGCGGGCGGTCGTGACGCCGTCCGGGGTGCGGCGCTTCTCCCCATGACGGAAGGGGCCGTCACGCGCGCGTGACGGCCCCTTCCGTGGATGCCCGACGGGTCAGGGCTTGAGCACCAGCGTGTCACTCGTGCCGTCGTCGACCGCCTTCTCGGTGAACGCCCACGGCAGCAGTTCACCGTGGGCCCACTTGTCGGTCTGGTCGGTGTAGTGGGCGCTGTAGGCGTGCCCGGAGGCGCCGGTGAGGTTGATCCACTGGGACTTGTCGAGGCTGTCCAGGTTGACCACCATCCGCATCGACGGCACCCAGACGACGCCGAAGCCGCCCGCCGCGTTCCAGCCGGTGGCGTTGACCGTGGCCTCGCCGCCGCTGAGCTTCCAGGGGCCGCGGTTGAGGACGTACTGGAGGAGGCCGGGTCCCGAGGTGCCCAGCGTCTGGTTCTTCAGGAAGAGGCGGTGCAGCCTGCCCCAGCTCCAGGTGTCGATGTCCTTGCCGAGCTTGGCGGTCAGCTCCCAGCGGGCGTCGATCATGGCGCGCTTGAACAGGGCGTCACGGTCGGCGGAGGCGGCCGGGCGGGTGCCCGAGCGGGGCGTGGTCCACCAGTCGCTGTCCTCGTCGTCCATCAGGTTGCGGACCACCTCGAACCAGCGGTCGCCGCCGTCCGGCTGGGCCTGCTCGGCGTCGCGCTGCCCGCACTCGCGGACCTTCTCCACCTCGTCGGCGGGTCCGGTGGGGTTGACCGGGTCGACCCACAGGCACTGGCCCTTGACGCGCAGTTCCTTGGGCAGCTTGTTGCCGAAGGCCAGCTTGAGGATGTTGCGCCACGTCGAGTTGAAGTAGGCCGCCGCCGCGGAGTCGGCGTCCTGGGTGTAGTCCCAGCCCTCCAGCAGCTTCTGCGCCTCGCGGACGTCCTTGTCGCCGACGTCGATCTTCAGCAGCTGCGGGACGAGCAGCTTGGCGATCTCGCTGCTGTTGTCCATCTGCATCTGGCGCATGTCGTCGGTGGAGACCTTGCCGCCGCCCTTGATCTTCGACTCGATCAGGTCGGTGATGCGCTGGCTGCGGGTGCCGTAGCCCCAGTCCGTGGTGAGCGTGTAGGGGTAGTCCTTGTTCACGACGGCCTGGTTGGCGGTGACGATGTAGCCGCGCTCCGGGTTGTACTCGTACGGCAGCTCGTCCTGCTCGACATAGCCGGTCCAGCGGTACTTGGTGTCCCAGCCCGGCGCCGGGATGGAGCCGTCGTGGTTCTTCGCGCGCGTGGGGATCTTCCCCGGCAGCGTGTAGCCGATGTTGTTGTCGGTGTCGGCGTAGACCAGGTTCTGCGAGGGGACGTCGAACAGCGCCGCCGCGGCCCGGAAGTCCTCCCAGTCGGCCGCCTTGTTCATCGCGAAGACGGCGTCCATGGTGGTGCCGGGGTCCAGGGCGGTCCAGCGCAGGGCGATGCCGTAGCCGTCGCCGCGGTCGGGTGCCGCGGTGTCGACGGTGGCCTTGCGGCCGACCTTGACCAGTTCGTCGTCGCGGTCGGACAGCAGGGGGCCGTTGTCGGTCTCGCGGACGACGATCCGCTCCGGCTTGCCGCCGGCGACCTTGATGGTCTCCTCGCGCGTGGTGAACGGGACGACCTTGCCGCCGGACTGGTAGCCGTCGCCGGTGAGCTTCTCCAGGTACAGGTCGGTGACGTCGACGCCGGAGTTGGTCATGCCCCAGGAGATGTCCCGGTTGTGGCCGATGACCACACCGGGCAGGCCCGCGAAGGTGTAACCGGCGACGTCGTACTGGCACTTGTCGGAGACGCTGCGGCAGTGCAGGCCCATCTGGTACCAGACGGACGGCAGCGAGGCCGACAGGTGCGGGTCGTTGGCGAGCAGCGGCTTGCCCGTGATGGTGTGGGCGCCGCCCACGACCCAGGAGTTGGAGCCGATGCCGTTGCCGTTGACCCCGACGGCGGTGGGCAGGTCCTCCAGGAGGCCGTAGACGCCGCCGAGCTGGGTCTGGAGGGCGTCGGTGGTGCCCGCGGCCGAGGCGGTCGTGCCGGTCGCCGTACCGGTCGTACCGGCCGTGTCCGTGGTCGTACCGGCCGTACCGGTCGCCGTACCGTCCGTCGACGCGCCCGAGGGGTCGGTGCCGAGCCCCGTCCCGGAGCCCGCGGCGCCGGTGTCATCGCCCTGCGTCCAGGCGCCGGTCAGGTCGTCGTACTGGCCCTCCTGGACGATCGCCTTGTGGCGGCCGTAGGGGTACCGCGGGTACAGCTCGGCGATCTGCTGCGGACCGAGGCGGCTGGTCATCAGCGCCCGGTCGATCTCGTCCTCCATGTTGCCGCGCAGGTCCCAGGCCATCGCCTTCAGCCAGGAGACCGAGTCGACCGGCGTCCACTTCGCGGGCTTGTAGTCGTTGCTGAAGCCCAGCGCCGCGTACTCCAGGGAGATGTCCTCGCCGTCCTTGCCCTCCAGGTAGGCGTTGACCCCCCTGGCGTAGGCGTCGAGGTATTTCTTCGTCTCGTCCGACAGCTTCTCGTCGTACTCCTCCCGCGCGACCCGGTCCCAGCCCAGGGTGCGCAGGAACTCGTCGTTGTCGACCTGGCTCTCGCCGAACATCTCCGACAGCCGCCCGGACGTCATGTGGCGGCGCACGTCCATCTCGTAGAACCGGTCCTGCGCCTGCACGAAGCCCTGCGCCATGAACAGGTCCTCGTCGGAGGAGGCGTAGAGCTGCGGGATGCCGTAGCCGTCGCGCTTGACGTCCACCGGGCCGGACAGGCCGTCGAGCGTGATCGAGCCCTTGGTCTGCGGGAACGAGGCACGGACGGTGCTGATGGACCAGTACGCCCCGTAGGCGATGCCGCCGATGATGGCCAGTACCAGCACGAGCACGATCAGGCGGGCTCCGCGTCCCTTCTTCCTGCCGGACTTGGCGGGCTGCTGACCCGTTGTGGCGGTGGTGTTGGGGGGCATCGCTGTCCTTGCTGTCCTAACGCGAGCGGCAGGTCGGTGCTGTGATTTTGAATGAGCGCTGGAGCAACCATAGGCGCAGGGTCCCGCACCACTTGACGCGGAGTAGGGAACCGGCACGGACGGACGTTCGATCATGCCTCGGTCCGCGTCAAGAAATCGTCAAGAGTTAGGTAAGGTAATGAAGTAACCGAATGGTTGATTACGGGCGGCCCGCCTGCCGGCGGCCGGTACCCAGCGTCCGCCGGGGCTCGCGGCGCCGCTCCGTGTCCCATACACGAAGGCACACACACGCGCGTGCCGCGTGTGAGCCGTCACGCGTGCGTGCCGCGCGTGGGCCGAGGAAGGGAACAGCCGCTGACTGTCCACCAGCTCAACCAGCTCCTGCTCGTCTGCTCGCTCGTCCTGCTCGTCGCCGTCGCGGCGGTCCGCGTCTCCTCGCGCAGCGGGCTCCCCAGCCTGCTCGTGTACCTGGGCATCGGCATGGCCATGGGCCAGGACGGCATCGGCGACATCCACTTCGACAACGCCGAACTGACCCAGGTCATCGGATACGCGGCCCTCGTCGTGATCCTGGCCGAGGGCGGACTCGGCACGAAGTGGAAGGAGATCAAACCCGCTCTGCCCGCCGCCTCCGCGCTGGCGCTGGGCGGGGTCGCGGTGAGCGTGGGGGTCACGGCGGCCGGAGCGCACTACCTGACCGGGCTGGAATGGCGGCAGGCCCTCATCGTCGGCGCGGTGGTGTCCTCCACCGACGCGGCGGCCGTCTTCTCCGTCCTACGGCGTATCCCGCTGCCCGCGCGCGTGACCGGCACCCTGGAGGCCGAGTCCGGCTTCAACGACGCCCCGGTGGTCATCCTCGTCGTCGCCTTCTCCACCGCCGGGCCGATCGAGCACTGGTCCGTGCTGGTGGGCGACATAGCGCTGGAGCTGGCCATCGGCGGCACCATCGGGCTCGCGGTCGGCTGGCTCGGCTCCTGGGCGCTGCGGCACGTGGCGCTGCCCGCCTCGGGCCTCTACCCCATCGCCGTGATGGCGATCGCCGTCAGCGCCTACGCGCTCGGCGCGATCGCCCACGGCAGCGGGTTCCTCGCGGTGTACCTCGCCTCGATGGTCCTCGGCAACGCCCGCCTCCCGCACTGGCCCGCCACCCGCGGCTTCGCCGACGGCCTCGGCTGGATCGCCCAGATCGGCATGTTCGTCCTGCTCGGCCTGCTGGTCACCCCGCACGAACTCGGCGACGACATCCTGCCCGGCCTCGTCATCGGGCTGGTCCTGACCGTCGTCGCCCGCCCGCTGAGCGTCGCGCTCTGCCTGCCGCCGTTCCGGGTGCCCTGGCGGGAGCAGGCGCTCATGTCCTGGGCCGGGCTGCGCGGCGCCGTGCCCATCATCCTGGCGACCATCCCCATGGTGAACGGTGTCGCGGGCAGCCGCCGGATCTTCAACATCGTCTTCGTCCTGGTCGTCGTCTACACCCTCGTCCAGGGCCCGACCCTGCCCTGGCTCGCCCGCAAGCTGCGCCTAGGCGACCGGGCGGAGGCCGCCGACCTCGGCATCGAGTCGGCGCCCCTGGAGCGGCTGCGCGGGCACCTGCTGTCCGTCGCGATCCCGGACGGCTCCCGGATGCACGGCGTGGAGGTGGCCGAGCTGCGGCTGCCCCCGGGGGCCGCGGTCACCCTCGTCGTCCGCGAGGGAACGTCGTTCGTGCCGCTGCCGACGACGGTGCTGCGCCACGGCGACGAACTCCTGGTGGTCACCACCGACCCGGTACGCGACGCCGCCGAACGACGCCTGCGCGCGGTGGGACGCGGCGGCAAGCTCGCCGGGTGGTTGGGGACCAACGGCGCCTAGACCGATGCCTCTCGCGGGACCAACGGCACCCAGCCCCGCCCCTATCGCAGGTGTACGGCCTGGTAGTGCTGGCTTTCACAGGTGCACCCGGCGTCGGCCCTTGTATCATGTGGACCTACCTGATCGATCCACCTCTGCCTGACGCAGAGCTGGCGCGGCCGTATGGCGGCCGGGTCGCCCGCTGGAGCAGCGGGCTCCGGTATCTACCGCAGTCCCGCGCACGAGGACAGCTCTCGGCGCCGCCCCGCACCCGCGGGGGACGCGCTACCAGGCGGCAGAAAGGCACGGGCCGTGGTGTCCACGGTCACCTCCTCGGAGAAGCCGAAGAACTCGGCGTCCTCGTCCCGGCAGGGCTACGGGCAGCTGCTGCGCACCCGCGGCGCCTGGACGTTCCTGCTGCCCGGCTTCGCGGCACGCCAGCCGTTCGCGATGCTCACCCTGTCCATCGTGCTGCTCGTGCAGCACACCACCGGCTCCTACGGCGCGGCGGGCGCCGTCGCGGCCGTCACCGGCGTCTCCATGGCGCTGTTCGCCCCCTACGGCGGCCGTCTCGCCGACCGCTTCGGGCAGCGCGCGGTCCTGGTCCCCGGCGTGCTGGCGCACGGCGTGGCCGGTCTCGGCCTGACCGCGCTCGCGCTGGCGGACGCGCCCCTGTGGGCGCTCTTCGCGGCGGCCGTACCCACCGGCGCCTCGGTGCCGCAGATCGGCCCCATGGTGCGGGCCCGCTGGGGCGTCAAGCTCCAGGGCTCGCCCCTGATGACGACCGCGGCGGCCTTCGAGTCGGTCACCGACGAGCTGACCTTCGTCCTCGGCCCGCTGCTCGCGACCGCCCTGTGCACCACCGTCGACCCGGCCGCGGGCCTGGTGACCGAGGCCGCGCTCACCCTCGTCGGCGGTCTGCTGTTCGCCGCGCAGCGCTCCACCCAGCCCGAGGTCGGCGGGGGCGGGCACGCGCGCGTGGAGCACGCCTCCGCGCTGCGGGTCCCCGGCGTGCGCGTGCTGGTGGTGGCCTTCCTGGGCATCGGCTCCGTCTTCGGGGGGATGCAGGTCTCGCTTGCCGCGTTCACCGAGTCGATCGGCGAACCGGGCCTGAACGGTGTCCTGTACGGCGTCTTCGCCGCGGGCAACATGCTCTCCGGCGTCGCCTGCGGCGCCATCGCCTGGAAGGCGGCCCCGCAGCGGCGCCTCGTCGTCGGGTACGCCGCCCTCGCGCTGGTCGCGTCCGGGCTGTGGGCCGCGCACTCGGTGGTCGTCCTCGCCGGGCTCGGCCTGCTGGTCGGCATGGCCATCGCGCCCACGCTGATCACCGGCTACACCCTCGTGGAGGGGCTGGTTCCGGCCGGTGCCCGTACCGAGGCGTTCACCTGGCTGACCGGCGCGGTCGCGCTCGGCCAGGCGGCGGCCGTCACGGTCGCCGGGCAGCTGGAGGACCGGCTGTGGGGTGGGGCCGGGTTCCTGGTGCCGATGGGGGGCACGGTGCTGGCCCTGGCGACCGTGCTGGCGCTGCGTTCGCGGCTGGCGGGGCGGCCGGGCGGGCGGACCGTCGCGCGTGGCGTCGGTCACCGCTCTCCGGTGGCAGTGGACTGAACGGCGGGAATACGTCACTATGGAGCGTCGTTAGCACTCATCGAGTGAGAGTGCCAGGAGGAAGACAGTGCCGACCTACCAGTACCAGTGCACCGAGTGCGGCGAGGGCCTTGAGGCGGTGCAGAAGTTCACCGACGACGCCCTGACCGAGTGCCCCAACTGCGGTGGCCGCCTCAAGAAGGTGTTCTCCGCGGTCGGCATCGTGTTCAAGGGCTCCGGCTTCTACCGCAACGACAGCCGCGGCTCCTCGTCGAGCAGCTCGCCCGCCGCGTCGAAGTCGTCGTCGGGGTCGGGTTCGGATTCGTCCGGGTCCGGTTCGTCGTCCGCGTCCACTTCGTCCGCGTCCACTTCGTCCGCGTCCACTTCGTCGTCGTCCTCCGACGCGAAGCCGTCGAGCAGCGGTACGTCCACCAGCTCGGCCGCGTAGCACGCTCCCGCCAGTTCTTACGGGACCCTGTCGTCGTACGGCGGCAGGGTCCTCGACGTACCTGGGGGCCGTCCGGGACGGCTAGGGTCAGGGGCATGGCGAACAAGGTGAACGCCGAGATCGGCGTGATCGGAGGCTCCGGCTTCTACTCGTTCCTCGACGACGTGACCGAGATACAGGTGGACACGCCGTACGGGGCGCCCAGCGACTCCCTCTTCCTCGGCGAGGTCGCCGGGCGCCGGGTCGCCTTCCTGCCCCGGCACGGACGGGGCCACCATCTGCCGCCGCACCGGATCAACTACCGCGCCAACCTGTGGGCGCTGCGGTCGGTCGGCGTGCGCCAGGTCCTCGGGCCGTGCGCGGTGGGCGGGCTGCGGCCGGAGTTCGGGCCGGGCACGCTGCTCGTGCCGGACCAGTTGGTCGACCGTACGAAGTCCCGGGCGGCCACGTACTTCGACGGCCTCCCGCTGCCCGACGGCCGGATCCCGAACGTGGTGCACGTGTCCCTGGCGGACCCGTACTGCCCCACCGGTCGCGCCGCCGCGCTGAAGGCGGCCCGCGGGCGGGACTGGGAGCCGGTGGACGGCGGCACGCTGGTCGTGGTCGAGGGGCCGCGGTTCTCCACCCGCGCCGAGTCCCTGTGGCACCGGGCGCAGGGCTGGTCCGTGGTCGGCATGACCGGGCATCCGGAGGCGGCCCTCGCCCGTGAACTGGAGCTCTGCTACACGTCCATGACCCTGGTCACCGACCTCGACGCGGGTGCCGAGACCGGCGAGGGCGTCTCCCACGACGAGGTGCTGCGGGTGTTCGCGGCCAACGTGGACCGGCTGCGCGGGGTGCTGTTCGACGCGGTGGCGGCGCTGCCCGCGAGCGGGGAGCGGGACTGTCCGTGTGTGGGGGCGCTGGGTGGGATGGACGCGGGGTTCGAGTTGCCGTAGGTGCCGTGGGCGCCGTAGGCGCGGCTGGGGACGGCGGGGAGGGCCGTGAGGGCGGGGGCGGGGGCGGACGGGGAGAGTGTGGGCGGGGGCGGGCGGGGGCGGAAGTCCTCGTTCGGGTGGGCGAGTTGTCCACAACCCGTGAGTAGCGCACGGGCTTCGGCGGGCGGCGGCGTGAGGCGTCATCGTGGACGGGCAAGCCGATTCGTTCGCGTCGTCCCAGGTGGTGGCTCCCATGTCCGTGTCCGGTACTCCGGCCTTCCCGGCGTCCTCTTCCCTCCCGTCTCCTCTCTCGCCGTCTTCTCTCTCACCGCCCTTTCCCGTTCCTCCGTCAGGCACGGACGTGCCTGACGGCTGCGAGGTGCCGCACTTCGCCCCCGTGCGGGTGCGCGGCGGGCGGGAGGGACTGCGCCGGTTGCTGCGGCACCGGCGGCGGGCCGTGGCGGCCGGGCTGGCCGTCACCGCCGTCGCGCTGGTGGCGGCCGGGCCACGGGCACCGTCGGAACCGCGGCGGGACGGGCAGGCCCGCGGGCATCCGGTGCAGCCGGTGCGTCCGGTGGCGGAGCACGGATCGGCGCGGGCGGCGGGTGAGCAGCGCCGGGCCCGGCGTGTGACCGCGCCGGTGCGGATCGCCGACGCGGCGACGGTCCGGCTGCTGCGGCCGGGCGACCGGGTCGACGTCATCGCCGCGGAGGACACGGCGACGGGCGGAGAGGCCAGGGTGGTCGCGCGCGGGGCCTTGGTGGAGAAGGTGCCGGGCGGGTCGTCGGCCGACCCGGCCACCGTCGAGGGCGCTCTGCTGCTGCTCTCGGTGCCGCGGGCCGACGCGGCCGAGCTGGCGGGCGCGAGCGCGACGGCACGGCTGGCGGTGACGTTGTGGTGAGTCGCGCCCTACACCGTGTGCCCGCGCCGCGCGCCGACTTCGCACCACGTCCCTTCTCCAAGCGACCCGGCTGCACAGCTCCGCGGGGCGCTGCCGTAGGTTGCGGAGCGTTTTGTTCCGCGATTTGTTCCGCGCAGGGTGCGCGTGAGGAGAGGCTCCGAAGTGAGCGAGAAGCAGGGACCGAGCGTCTGGCAGGGCTTCAAGACCTTCCTGATGCGCGGGAACGTCATCGACCTGGCCGTGGCGGTGGTCATCGGCGCCGCCTTCACCAACATCGTCAACTCGGTGGTGAAGGGGGTCATCAACCCACTGGTCGGGGCGATCGGCACGCAGAACCTGGACCACTACCGGTCCTGTCTGAAGGGCCCGTGCGACGTGGCGGAGGACGGCACCGTCACCGGCGTGACGATCCTCTGGGGCTCCGTCCTCGGGGCGACGCTCACCTTCGTGATCACGGCGGCGGTCGTCTACTTCATCATGGTCCTGCCGATGTCGAAGTACCTGGCCCGGCAGGAGGCCCGCCACAAGGCGCGCGAGGGCGCCCAGGAGGTCATCGAGGTGACCGAACTGGAGGTCCTCAAGGAGATCCGCGACGCGCTGCTCGCCCAGCGCAGCTCGGGACACGACCAGCGGTAGCGGGGTTCCGGCAGAGGTCGGCAGGGGCGTTCCGACGGAGGTCGGCGGCGGGGGCCTGCCAGGGGTCGGCAGCGGGGCCCCGTCAGAGGTGGTGCGGCGGCTTCTCGTCGAGGAAGCGCTTCAGGTCGTCCGCGCCGCCGCCGGTGCCGCCCGGCCGCTCGCCCCAGCCCCGGTCCGTGTCGTCCGAGGACTGCTGGTCCAACGGATCGTCGAAGATCAGCGCGGCCTTCGGCTCGCGCGGCTCGGGGGCGGATGCGGTGGTCATGCCTCCAGGGTACGGCCCCGCGCCCGCGCCCCGGCGTACGCACGTTCCCAAGATTTTCCGGCAGGGATCTGCTGCACTTGGTCCCATGATGTCCAGTTCGACACCGCCCGTCGGCTCGGCCGGGTCCGGCGGCGCGCGGCACCCGCAGGCACCGCTGCGGCGGCTCACCGCCCGCGCCCGGGACGAGGCTCACCGCACCGCCACCCCGCTGGAGCTGTTCTTCGACCTCTGCTTCGTCGTGGCCGTCGCACAGTCGGGCGCCCAGCTGGTGCACGCCCTCGCGGAGCACCAGGTGGGCGAGGGCATCCTGAACTACGCGATGGTGTTCTTCGCCATCTGGTGGGCCTGGATGAACTTCACCTGGTTCGCCTCGGCGTACGACAACGACGACGTGCTGTACCGGCTCGTCACCCTGGTGCAGATGGCGGGAGTGCTGGTGCTCGCCGCCGGGGTGGCGCGGGCCTTCGACGACCATGACTTCCTGCTCGTCTGGCTCGGCTACGCGATCATGCGGGTGGCGATGGCCACCCAGTGGCTGCGGGCGGCGAGAACGGCCCACGGCGCCGAGCGGGCCGTCGCCCTGCGGTACGCGGTCGGGGTGCTGCTCTGCCAGGTCGGCTGGCTGGGGCTGGTGGTGCTGCCGGAGCCCGCCCGGCTGTGGCTGTTCTGGGTGATGGTGGTCGCCGAGCTGAGCGTGCCGGTGCTCGCGGAGCGCAGCCGGTCCACGACCTGGCACCCCCGGCACATCGCCGAGCGGTACGGACTGTTCACGATCATCGTGCTCGGCGAGACGATCCTCGCGGCCACGGTCGCCGTGCAGTCCGCCGACGAGGAACACGAGGCGCTGGGCGAGCTGCTGCCGGTCGCCGCGGGCGGGCTGCTGATCGTGTTCTCCGCCTGGTGGGTCTACTTCGCGGTGCCGATCCACGGCCATCTGCGGTCCAACAGACAGGCGTTCCTGTGGGGTTACGGCCACTACCTGATCTTCGCCTCGGCGGCGGCGATCGGCGCGGGCCTGGAGGTGGCGGTCGAGCAGGCGGTCGGCGCGGCGCACATCTCGACGCTGGCCGCCGCGGCGGCGGTGACCCTGCCGACGGCGCTGTTCCTGCTGTCCGTGTGGGCCCTGCACGCGCGGTACTTCAAGGTGGGCATCACCGAGCAGCTCCTGCTGCCGACCACGGCGCTCCTGGTGATCTGCTGCGCCTTCCTCGGCGACTGGGCGGTCCTGGCGGCGGGCGTGGTGTCGGCGCTGTCGGTACTGACCGGCGTGCTGCTGGCGGCGCGCACGGACCGGGGGCGGACCGTGCGGACGCGCCGGGAGGAGGGCGTGGCGGGGTGACCGGGGTCCCTGGCTGGCGCCCGTGACAGCAGACTGGTCCGCATGACAGCAGACGCATTGACGGATGTGACCGGGCTGCGGGTGGGGCACGCGACCCGGATCGGGGAGGGCTGGCTCACCGGGACCACGGTGGTGCTCGCCCCGGAGGGCGGGGCGGTCGCCGCGGTGGACGTGCGCGGGGGTGGTCCCGGCACCAAGGAGACCGACGCCCTGGACCCCCGGAACCTGGTGCGGAAGGTCGAGGCGGTGGTGCTGACCGGGGGCAGCGCCTACGGGCTGGACGCGGCGTCCGGGGTGATGGGCTGGCTGGAGGAACGGGGGCGGGGGGTGCGGGTCGGGCCGGATCCTGCGCACGTGGTGCCGGTGGTGCCCGCGGCGTGCGTCTTCGACCTGGGACGCGGTGGCGACTTCCGGGCCAGACCCGACGCGGCGCTGGGCCGGGCCGCGGTCGAAGCGGCGGCGGCGAGCGGGGACGGCGCGGCGGTGGCGGAGGGCTGTGTCGGCGCCGGGACGGGAGCGGTGGTCGGCGCGGTGAAGGGCGGCATCGGCACCGCGAGCACCGTGCTCGGCTCGGGGATCACGGTGGCGGCACTGGTGGTGGCGAACGCGGCGGGTGAGGCGCTGGACCCGCGGACGGGGGTTTTGTACGGGGAGCTGTTCCAGGGCCGGGTGGAGTATCCGGCGGCACGGGTGCACGAGGCGGCGCGGCGGCGCTTGGCGGAGGTCGCGGCGGAGAACGCGCCGCCGCCGCTCAACACCACCCTGGCGGTCGTCGCCACCGACGCGGCCCTCTCCAAGGCGCAGGCGCAGAAGGTGGCCGGTACCGCCCACGACGGCATCGCCCGGGCCGTGCGCCCGGTGCACCTGCTCAACGACGGCGACACGGTCTTCGCCCTGGCGACCGGCGACCGCCCGCTCGACGCCGACAGTCCGCTGGCCCTGAACGACCTGCTCGCCGCCGCGGCGGACACCGTGACGCGGGCGATCGTCCGGGCGGTGCGGGCGGCCGGGCCGGTGGCGGGGCCCGGAGGCGCGTGGCCGTCGTACGGGGAGTTGTACGGGACGCCGTAGACCAGCGGGAAGACCGGCGGAGGGGGTCGGGTGGGGAGAGGTCGGTGGGGGCGATGGTTTGACGGATCGTCGGGGATGCGGGAACTTTTTGCGCGGGGTGGCCGTTTTCCCTGCGTACGTTTTCTCGGTTCCCGGACATGATGTCCGATCGAGGGGCTACGGTATGCACCCACAAGGTGACATGCAGCAACGCCAGGAGAAACCTTGAGCGTTCCGTACGAGACGGCAGCGTACGAACCATCCGAGTCGCCCGAGTCTCCGGAGGAGCATCTCGCGCGACTGCTCGGGCGTGCACTGAACTCCTTCGAGCTGCCCGACGAGACGATAAGGCGGCTCGACAGCGCGCTGGCCCACGACAGTTCGCTGCACTCCGCGCACCACGGCGCGGGGCTGCACCGGGAGACGTACCGGCACACGTGGCTGCTGGCCGACGGTTCGGCGCTCACCCTCTGGGAGCTGGTCCACAACACCGCCCCGGACAACTGCTTACAGCGCGAGGTGTACCTCGACGAGGAGGAGCTGCGCGTGGCCACCGCCCGGCTGCCGATGCCTCCGGACGCCCCGGACTTCGAACTGCCGGTGCTGGTGCAGTTGTCGCCGGTCCCCGAGCCCCGGCACGCGTACGTGCCGGACGACTCGGCGGACCACGCGCGTCGGCTGCTGCGCCGCGCGGAGAACCCCGACCGGCCCGGTGCGGAGACGGCGGCGCTGCTGGCCACCGCGTTCGCGCACCAGATCACCCAGGCGTTCGGGCGCCCGTGCCGGGCGGGCCGGGTCGGTATGTGCTTCTCGCTCTACGAGCACGCGTTCCTGCTCCGCGACGGTCAGGAGATCTCCCTGTGGGAGGTCGAGCACACGGCCACCCCGGACGGTCGGCACATGTGCGAGGTGTACCCGACGGAGGACGCGGCGCGGGACGCCATGGAGCGCCGGGCGGCACAGGTCTCCTGACCCGCACCGCCCGGCGTCACCGACCGCCCCGGCGTTCCCGCCCGGCGTTGTCGTCCCGCGTTACGCCGTCACCGCCTGCTTCGCGCCCGCTGACGCGCCCGTGCCCGCCGGGTCGGCCGCCGCCTCGGACGGCTCGGCGCCCGGTACCGGCTTGCGCATCCCCTTCAGCAGGATCACCAGGCCCGCCGTCACCGTCGTACCGGCGGCGATGGCCAGCAGGTACAGGAACGGGCTGCCGATCAGGAAGGTGACCCAGACGCCGCCGTGCGGGGCGCGCAGGGTGGAGCCGAAGGCCATGGTCATAGCGCCGGTGACCGCGCCGCCCGCCATCGAGGCGGGGATGACCCGCAGCGGGTCGGCGGCGGCGAAGGGGATGGCACCCTCGGAGATGAAGGAGGCGCCGAGGACCCAGGCGGCCTTGCCGTTCTCGCGTTCGGCCGTGGTGAACAGCTTCTTGCGGACCACGGTCGCGAGGGCCATGCCCAGCGGGGGCACCATGCCCGCCGCCATCACCGCGGCCATGATCTTCATCGCGGAGTCGCTGGGCGCGGCGACGGAGATCCCGGCGGTGGCGAAGGTGTAGGCGACCTTGTTGACGGGACCGCCGAGGTCGAAGCACATCATCAGGCCGAGCAGGACGCCGAGGAGGACGGCGTTGGTGCCGGAGAGGCCGTTCAGCCAGTCGGTCAGGGCGCTCTGCGCCTCGGAGATCGGCCTGCCGATCACCACGAACATCAGGAACCCGACGACGATCGTGGAGACCAGCGGGATCACCACCACCGGCATGATCCCGCGCAGCACCGGCGGTATGTCGATCCGCTGGATGGCGAGGACGACCCCACCGGCGATCAGACCGGCGACCAGGCCGCCGAGGAACCCGGCGCCGATCGTCAGCGAGATCGCGCCGCCGACGAAGCCGGGTACGAGGCCGGGCCGGTCGGCCATGCCGTAGGCGATGTACCCGGCGAGGACGGGCACGAGGAAGCCGAACGCGGCGGCGCCGATCTGGAAGAGCAGCGCGCCCCAGCTGTCGACCTGCCCCCAGTCGAAGTGCTCGGTGACGGACTCGGCCTCGTTGATCTGGTAGCCGCCGATGGCGAACCCGAGGGCGATGAGCAGACCGCCCGCGGCGACGAACGGCACCATGTAACTCACGCCGGACATCAGCCACTTGCGCAGCCTGGTGCCGTACCCCTCGCCGGGCTCACCGGCGCGGTCGACGGGGCTGGCCCCGGGCCGGGCGGCGGCCGTGACCTCACCGCGGGCCGCCTTCTGGCGCACCTCGGCGATCAGTTCAGCGGGCCGGTTGATGCCCGCCTTCACCCCGACGTCGACGGTGGGCTTCCCGGCGAAGCGGTCCTTCTCGCGTACGGCGACGTCGTGGGCGAAGATCACGCCGTCGGCCGCCGCGATGACCGCCGGGTCGAGCCGGGCGAACCCGGCCGAGCCCTGGGTCTCGACGACGATCTCCACGCCCTCGGTGTCCCGGCCCGCGTTCTCCAACGCCTCGGCGGCCATGTAGGTGTGCGCGATACCGGTGGGGCAGGAGGTGACGGCGACGATCCGGAAGGGACCGTCCGGCGTCGGGTGTTCCGTGGCGGCGTCGGCGGAGGCCGCCACCGGCGCCGCCACGGAGTCCGCGGGGGCCCCGGAGTCTCCCCTGATCAGCGCCGCCGCGTCCGCCGTGTCGGAGACCGACCGCAGCGCGCCCGTGAACCCGGCGTCCATCAGCTTGCGGGCCAGCGACGACAGGATCGTCAGGTGGGCGTCGTCGGCTCCCGCGGGCGCGGCGATCAGGAAGACCAGGTCGGCGGGGCCGTCCGCCGCGCCGAAGTCGATCCCGGCCGTACTGCGCCCGAAGGCCAGCGTCGGCTCGGTGACATGCTCGCTCCGGCAGTGCGGGATGCCGATGCCGCCGTCCAGGCCGGTCGGCAACTGCGCCTCGCGGGCCGCCACGTCGGCGAGGAAGCCGTCGAGGTCGGTGACTCGGCCGAGTGCGGCCATGCGCTCGGCGAGGGCGCGCGCCGCCGCTTCCTTGGTGTCGGCGGACAGGTCGAGATCGACCAGGTCCGCAGTGATCATGTCACTCATCGCGGGCTCCTTAGCACGCGTGTCGCCCGGTGTGGGGTGGGGAGGTGGGCGAGGGTGGGGACGGGGGTGCGGTGGGGGGTCGTGGGGCTGCTGCCGGTCCGGGCCGGGAGGATGACCTGGACCGTGGGAGGGAGGGCCTGGACCGTGGGGAGGTGGTGGGCGGCGTCGGGTAAGGCCGGGCGACCGTACGACCACCACGCGCGCCGGGATGCCGTACGCCCGCTCACGGCACCGGCTCCGTGAGTTCCCGGTCCACCGGTACCGCCGACGTCACCGTCACCGCCGCCGGGTCCAGGTCCCGGGGCGTCGGCATGACGCTGCCCGGCAGCTGTACGGCGGCGGCGCCGTGCGCGATGGCGGAGGCGAGGGCGTCGGGCCCGCTGCCGCCCGCGATCAGGAACCCGGCGAGCGAGGCGTCACCGGCGCCGACGTTGCTGCGTACGGCGTCGACCTGGGCGCTGCCGTACCAGACGCCCGCGGCGTCGACGAGGAGTTGCCCGTCGGCGCCCAGGCTCGCGAGGACGGCGCACGCGCCCCGTTCGCGCAACTCCTCGGCCGCCTTCACCGCGTCGCCCACGGTGGCCAGCGACCGTCCGACCGCCTCGGCGAGTTCCTCGGCGTTGGGCTTGACGACGTCGGGGCGTTCTCGCAGCGCCGCCAGCAGGGCGGGCCCGGAGGTGTCCAGGGCGATGCGGGTGCCCGCCGCGTGGGCACGGGCGACCAGGTCGGCGTACCAGGAGGGGGCGAGACCGCGGGGCAGGCTGCCGCAGCAGGCGATCCAGTCGGCGTCGCGGGACTGCCGCCGTACCGTCTCCAGGAGCAGTTCCTGTTCGGCCGCCGACAGTTCGGGGCCGGGTGCGTTGATCTTCGTCAGGACGCCGTCCGCCTCCGCGAGCGCGATGTTGGAGCGGGTCGCCCCGGCCACCGGCACCGGCGCCACCTCGATGCCCTGCGCGTCCAGCAGCTCCGCGACGAGCGCGCCCGGCGCGCCCCCCAGGGGCAGAACGGCGACCGTGCGCCGCCCGGCGGCGGCGACGGCCCGGGAGACGTTGACGCCCTTGCCGCCGGGGTCCATGCGCTCGCCGGTGGCGCGGATGACGTCGCCGCGCTCCAGGGAGGGGACCTCGTAGGTGCGGTCGAGGGACGGGTTGGGGGTGACGGTGACGATCATGCGCGTACTACTTCCGTGCCGCCGCGCTCGATGACGGCGGCGTCCTCAGGGCTCAGCCCGCTGTCGGTGACCAGCAGGTCCACGTCGGTCAGCGCGCCGAAGCGGGCGAAGTGCTCCTGGCCGTGCTTGGCGGAGTCGGCCAGCAGCACGACCCGGCGGGCCGCCGCCATCGCCGCCCGCTTCACCGCGGCCTCGGCCAGGTCGGGCGTGGTCAGCCCGTGCTCGGCGGAGAAGCCGTTGGCGGCCACGAAGAGCACGTCGGCGCGGATCTCGCCGTACGCCCGCAGCGCCCAGGCGTCCACGGCGGCGCGCGTACGGTGCCGGACGCGCCCCCCGACGAGATGGAGCTGGATGCCGGGGTGGTCCGCGAGCCGGGCGGCGATCGGCAGGCTGTGGGTGACGACGGTGAGGTCCGCCTCCAGCGGGACGGCGGCGGCGAGGCGGGCCACCGTCGTACCGGCGTCGAGGATGAGCGTGCCCTCGGTCGGCAGTTCGGCGACGGCCGCCTTGGCGATGCGGTCCTTCTCGTCGGTGGAGGTGGACTCGCGCTCGGCGAGGTCCGGTTCGAAGTCGAGCCGCCCGACGGGGATGGCGCCGCCGTGCACCCGCCGGACCAGTCCGGCCCGGTCGAGGGCCTTCAGGTCCCGGCGGATCGTCTCCGCGGTGACCTGGAACTCCTCGGCCAGCGAGACGACGTCCACTCTGCCGCCGTCCCGGGCGAGCCGGAGGATCTCCTGCTGCCGCTCCGGTGCGTACATGCCCGTTCGCCTCCGCTTCCGCCTGACGTTCTGCCCGAACGTGTGGTTTCAGTCGGGAGGCTACGCCCGGATTTCCGGAAAGTAAACACACTCGGACCTCAAGCAGACATGAACGGGCTCAGCACCCGGCCGTACCGCGCCATGCCGGCGGGGCCCGGCATCCCCCGACGCCGGGCCCCGCCCTCACCGGGAACCGTCTCCTCGGCTCCCGGCCGGTGGTCAGCCCACCAGCTCGGGCTCCATCGCCGCCGCCGGAGCCTCGGTCGCCCCCTCCACGTGCTGCGCGGGCCGCTTCGGCAGCGCGAACATCAGCAGGAAGATCACGGCCATCACCGCCGCGACCCAGCCGACCGCGTACTGGAAGGCGTCCACGAACTCCGCGCCGACCCGCGCCGGGGCCACGTCCTCGTCGATCACCCCGAAGAACACGACCGACACCAGCCCGAGCCCGAGCGCGTTGCCCATCTGCTGCACGGTGTTGATCAGCCCGGACGCCGAACCGGCGTGCTCGTGCGGCACCTCGGACAGGATCGCGTCCGTCAGCGGGGCGAAGATCAGGCCCATGCCCACACCCATGACGACCAGTGGCAGCATCATCTGCCAGGAGGAGATGCCGAGGCCGTACCGCTCGGACTCCCACAGGTAGATCAGCAGCCCGGCGCCCAGCACCAGCGCGCCCGCCTGGAGCACCCCCCGCCCGAACCGCGGCACCAGCTTCTGCACCGACATCCCCGCCGCCACGGACACCGCCACCGAGAACGGCACCCCGGTCAGCCCCGCCCGCAGCGGCGACCAGCCCAGGCCGATCTGCATGTAGAGCGTCCACACCAGGAAGAAGACGCCGAGCCCGATCCCGAAGACGGTCTGCACGGCGATGCCCGCCGCGAAGCTCTTGACCCGGAACAGCGACAGCTCGATCAGCGGCGAACCGTCCCGCGCGCTCTTGCGCCGCTCGTACGCCACCAGCGCCCCGAACACCACCAGCGCGCCGCCCATCGACACGTACCCCCACACCGGCCAGCCCAGCTCATGGCCGCGGGTCAGCGGGTACAGCAGCATCAGCAGACCCAGCGTCACCAGCGCCACGCCCACCAGGTCGAGGCGGAGAGCCCGCGGTGCCTTGGACTCGGTGATGAAGCGGCGGCCGAGGACCAGCCCGGCGATCCCGACCGGCAGGTTGATGAGGAAGATCGGCCGCCATTCGAGCCCGAACAGGTTCCACTGCGTCAGCAGCGCGCCGAGCAGCGGCCCGGACACCGCCCCGAGCCCCACGATCGCGCCGAACAGCCCGAACACCTTGCCCCGCTCGTGCGCCGGGAAGGTGGCGTGCACGATCGCCAGCACCTGCGGCACCATCATCGCCGCCATGCCGCCCTGGAGGATGCGGGAGGCGACCAGCATCTCCGGGTTGGCGGCGAACCCGCACAGCGCGGAGGCAAGCGTGAAGCCGCCGATACCGATCAGGAACAGCCGCTTGCGGCCGTGGATGTCACCCAACCGACCACCGGTGATCAGACCCGCGGCGAAGGCGAGCGCGTAACCGGCGGTTATCCACTGGATCTGGCTGAAGGACGCGCCCGCGTCCCGCTGGATGGAGGGGATCGCGACATTGACGATCGTGACGTCGACGAGGTCCATGAAGGCCGCCGTCATGATGATCGCAAGAGCGAGCCAACGGCGCCGGTCGCCGGTGTTCGAGCCCGTGGCGGGCTCCGGGGTGGGCCCCGTGAGGGGCATCGTCTCGGTGGAGGTCATACCGAGAAGGTAGGACCCCGGTAGGACAGATCACGTCCTACTTCTGCGGCATCCTCGAAGACATGACGACGGACACCCCGGCACGCCTCCTCCACCTGCTGTCCCTCCTCCAGACACCCCGCGAGTGGCCCGGCGGCGAACTGGCCGACCGGCTCGGGGTCTCCCGGCGCACGGTCCGCCGGGACGTCGACCGGCTCCGCGAACTCGGCTACCCCGTGCAGGCGACCATGGGCGCCGACGGCGGCTACCGGCTCGTCGCGGGCAAGGCGCTGCCCCCGCTCGTCCTCGACGACGAGGAGGCCGTCGCCATCGCGGTCGGCCTGCGCGCCGGGGCCGGGCACGCGGTCGAGGGCGTGGACGAGGCGTCCGTCCGCGCCCTGGCCAAACTGGAGCAGGTGCTGCCCTCCCGGCTCCGCCACCGCGTCTCCACCCTCCAGTCCGCGACCACCCCGCTGACCAGCGGAGACGGCCCGAGCATCGCCCCCGAGACGCTGACCGTGATGGCGTCCACGGTGGCCGGGCACGAACGGCTGCGGTTCGCCTACCGCGCCAAGGACGGCACCGAGTCCCGGCGCCTGACCGAGCCCTACCGGCTGGTGTCGACGGGGCGGCGCTGGTACCTCGTCGCCTTCGACCTCGACCGCGACGACTGGCGCACCTTCCGTGTCGACCGCGTGAGCAGTCCCTTCGCCACCGGCGCCCGGTTCACCCCACGCGAACTGCCCACCGGCAGCGCGGCGGAGTACCTGCGCCAGTCGATACGGCACCACGGCCAGACCTACGACTTCAGCGTCACCCTCGCCGCCCCCGCCGAGGCCGTCGCGGCGCGCGTCCCCGCCTGGCTCGGCGCGCCCGAGCCCCTCGGCCCCGACAGCTGCCGCCTGCGGGCCACGACCGGCGACCCGGTGGAGTGGCTGGCGGTCCGGCTGGCCATGCTGAACTGCGACTTCACGGTCCACGAGCCGGAGCGACTGGTGACGTGCGTACGGGAGCTGGGCGGGCGGTTGAGCCGCGCGGGGGGTGGGTGAGTCCCACCGAGGACGGGTCAGGCCAACGGAGGGGGAGCCTACGCCCCTGACCCGCCCCCGCGCGGCCCCGGCCAGGGAAACCCCCGCAGTGCCGCCAGGTTCCGCAGCGCCGCCTCCACCGGCCCTCCAGGACCCTCGAACGGCTCGTCACCGTGGGCCCAGGACTCCACCGCCACCCGCACGGCCGCGCTGGCGACGGCGGCGGCGAACCGCAGGCCGGGAAAGACCGGAGCGGCAGGAGCCACGGCAGCGGGAGCAGGGGCAGAGGCAGGCGCAGGGGCAGAGGCAGGGGCAGGCGCAGAAACAGGCGCAGAAACAGGAGCGTCACCACCTGCCTCCTCCGTCCCCGCCAGCCGCCCCCGCAGGACCCCCGCCAGCATCCCCTCCGTCTCCTGGCACACCTCCGCCCACACCTTGCGGA
This sequence comes from Streptomyces sp. NPDC006997, assembly GCF_040635175.1. Taxonomy (NCBI): domain Bacteria; kingdom Bacillati; phylum Actinomycetota; class Actinomycetes; order Kitasatosporales; family Streptomycetaceae; genus Streptomyces; species Streptomyces sp. NPDC006997. The sequence continues at coordinate 11,349 of NZ_JBEYHH010000008.1, read as the reverse complement.
CCGCCGGACTGGTGCTGGCGAGGCGGATCAGGGTGCGCGCCCACTCCCAGGACGCGGCGGAGACGCCGACACCGGGCGTGAGGGTGTGGCGTACGGCGTGTTCGAGCGCCGCCGGGACGGACAGCTCGGCGGGAGCGGCCCGCACCGCGTCGGTCCAGCGCTGGGCGCCCGCCGCGTAGAGCGGGGCGACCGCCTCCTCCTTGGTGGCGAAGTAGCGGTAGAAGGTGCGCGGGGCGACCCCGGCCGCCTGGGCGATGTCCTCGGCGCGGGTGCCCCGCAGTCCGTGGGTGACGAAGAGCCGGGCCGCCGCGCGGGCGATCTCCATCCGTGTCGCGGCCTTACGCCGCTCGGTCAGGGAGAGGGAAGCGGAGGATCCGGGCGGAAACGACGAGGCGGTGGTGCTACTCACGTCGGCAGGCTATGCCGCTGTGGCACAATCTGCCATCCGGAGCGGGCCACCCCGGTGTTCAGGTACGGGGTGCCCCGCTTCCCGGCGCGCCCCGAAACGCCCACGGAGCCCACCTCGGCCGCGTGCAGACACAAAAGGGCCGGGCTCCGACGCCCGGGGGAAGGCGCCGAAGCCCGGCGGGGAGAGTCCCGGCGCTGGGGGGGTGTGCGACGGGACTTGGTCTTGGTGTCGATCGCGGTCTCCGGATCAGCGGGGCAGGCCCGCAGCGAACCGGCTCGAACTCACGTACCCGGAAGTCTTGTTCCCTCTTCGAGCCGGTTGAAGCGGCGTTCCACGGCCATGTTCGCGCGGGCTTTCGCCACCCGGCGTACGCGGCCACCCCCGGTCGTACGCCACCGGCGGTCACGCCACCGTACGCGCCCTGGGAGCACGAGTCACCTCGCGCCACTCCGGTCGTCGTCCGGGGCGGTCTCACGCCGCCGCGTCGAAGCCGGTCTGGCGGGCCAGCTTCTTCAGCTCGATCAGCGCGTGCTTCTCGATCTGGCGGATGCGCTCACGGGTCAGGCCGTGCTCCTTGCCGACCTCGGTCAGGGTGCGCTCGCGGCCGTCCTCGATGCCGTAGCGCATCTTGATGATCGAGGCCGTGCGCTGGTCGAGGCGGCCGATCAGGTCGTCCAGCTCCTCGCTGCGCAGCAGCGTGAGCACCGACTGCTCCGGCGACACGGCGGAGGTGTCCTCCAGGAGGTCACCGAACTGCGTCTCGCCCTCGTCGTCGACCGACATGTTCAGGGAGACCGGGTCGCGGGCCCAGTCGAGCACGTCGATGACGCGCTCCGGCGTGGAGCCCAGCTCGGCCGCGATCTCCGTGGGCTCCGGCTCCCGGCCGTGCTCACGGTTGAACTCGCGCTGCACGCGCCGGATCCGGCCCAGCTCCTCCACCAGGTGGACGGGGAGCCGGATGGTGCGTGACTGGTCGGCTATGGAACGGGTGATGGCCTGGCGGATCCACCACGTGGCGTAGGTGGAGAACTTGAAGCCCTTGCGGTAGTCGAACTTCTCGACGGCGCGCACCAGGCCCGCGTTGCCCTCCTGGATCAGATCGAGCAGCGGCAGGCCACTGCGCGGGTAGCGACGGGCGACGGCGACGACCAGACGGAGGTTGGAGCGTATGAAGACCTCCTTGGCCCGCTCCCCCTCGGCGACCAGGGCTTCCAGCTCCTCGCGGCTGGCGTCGGACTTCGACTCCTCGCACCCGTCGAGGACCTGCTGGGCGAACACCCCCGCCTCGATCGTCTGGGACAGCTCGACTTCCTTGGCGGCGTCGAGCAGCGGAGTCCGCGCGATCTCGTCGAGGTACATGCCGACCAGATCGCGGTCGGCGATCTCGCCGCCATGGCCGCGAACACTGCTTGCCGCGCCGGAGGTCTCGCCACTGGCGGACGTACGACGGGCGACGGCACGGGTTGCCATGCGTGCTCCCTTGCGATGGTGAGGTCAGCGGGTGTTCCTGTGGACACCTGGGGCTCTCGGCACTGTCTCCGGGTGCCCGGCATCTGATGGAAACAACGACTGGAATCAGGACAGAATTCCCAACCCACCCCTCGGATTTTCTGATCATGCAGTACCCTGTCGGGCCACACCGGGCGCCCAAGGGTGACCGGTGACCGCCGTAACGGGCAGAGGCCCAGCTCAGACCCCGGATCAGGAGCGATCCGAGGGCTCCGGTGAGCCCGCCCGGCTCTCCGAGCGTGAGATGGCCATCACACTCGGTACCGCGATCTTCACCCCCGAGGAGCACCGCCGTTGGCGCCCCTCACCCCTGTAGACGAACAGCGCCGCGCGAAAGTTGCCGCGCGGCCCCGCGCCCCACCGGTCACCCGGCACACCCGGGGGGACACCCAGGAAACCCGGGACACGCCTCCCGCCCGCCCCGTCACCCGAACTGCACCGACCGCTTGGCCAGCCCCATCCAGAACCCGTCGATCACCGACTCCTGTTCCCCGAGGTCCCCGGCAGCCTCCGCCGCGCCCATGGTCACGAAGAGCGGGGCGAAGTGCTCGGTGCGCGGGTGGGCGAGCCGTCCGGCGGGCGACTTGCGCCCGAAGTCGAGCAGGGCGTCGACGTCCCGCGCCTCCAGCGCCCGGCGCCCCCAGTCGTCGAACTCGGCCGACCAGCGCGGCACTCCCCCACCGGTGTGCCGCAGGGCGGCGAGGTTGTGGGTGAAGAACCCGGAGCCGACGATCAGTACGCCCTCGTCGCGCAGCGGCGCCAGCCTGCGGCCGATCTCCATCAGCCGCACCGGGTCCAGGGTCGGCATCGAGACCTGGAGGACCGGGATGCCGGCGTCCGGGAACATCTCGACGAGCGGGACGTAGGCGCCGTGGTCGAGCCCGCGGTCGGGGATGTCCTGCACGGGCGTACCCGGGGCGCGCAGCAGCTTCCGTACGGACTCGGCCAGTCCGGGCGCGCCGGGGGCGTCGTAGCGCACCCGGTAGTAGTGCTCGGGGAAGCCCCAGAAGTCGTGGACGAGGGGGACGGGTTCGGTGGCGCCGATGGCGAGCGGGGCCTCCTCCCAGTGCGCGGAGACCATCAGGACGGCGGTGGGCCGCGGCAGCCCGGCGGCCCAGGCGGCGAGCTGACCGGGCCAGACCGGGTCGTCCGCGAGGGGCGGGGCGCCGTGGCTGAGGTAGAGGGCGGGCATACGCTCGACGGCGGCGGCAGCCATGACGGCGGCTCCTTGCGTGATCGCTCAGCGGGCTGGTCGCTCCAGATCTGCTTCGCGAGAATTCGCTTCAAATCTCAAGCACTCAGGACACGCTCACCATACGTCTCACTTGTTTAACTTTCAAGAAGACCGCTCGTACAGTGGACCCATGAACACGCCCCCCACTTCCCCGGGCCCCGACGCCCCCGCGTGGCTCACGACCGAGGAGCAGCGCGTCTGGCGCTCGTACCTGAACGCCGCGACCCTCCTGGAGGACCACCTCGACCGCCAGCTCCAGCGCGACGCCGGTATGCCCCACGTCTACTACGGGCTGCTCGTCCAGCTCGCCGAGGCACCGGGGCGCCAGCTGCGCATGACGGAGCTGGCGAGGCGGGCGAAGATCACCCGCTCCCGGCTCTCGCACGCCGTCGCCCGGCTGGAGAAGAGCGGCTGGGTCCGCCGCGAGGACTGCCCCTCGGACAAGCGCGGCCAGCTCGCCGTACTGACGGAACAGGGCTACGACGAGCTGCGGCGCACCGCGCCGGGCCACGTGGCCGCCGTACGGCAGGCGCTCTTCGACCGGCTCTCCCCGGAACAGCAGAAGTCCCTCGGCGAGATCATGGAGATCGTCGCCGAGGGACTCCAGCCCCGGGAAGCGGGAGCGGACCTGCCCTGGCTGCGCTGAGCGGCTGGCTCGGCGCGGTCCGGAGCAGGCCCGCTGGGGACCGTACGGACGGGGCGTCCCCTTCCCCGCCGTCGTACGGGTGGTGCGAACGAACCCGAAGGGGAGGCGCGGCTAGTGCACGACCACCGGTACCGCGACCTCGTCCTCGGCACCGACGCCGGACCCGGCCGCGGCGCCCATGTTGGGCTTGCCCGCGTTGACGAGGGTCAGCGCGATCGCCGCGGCGACGACCAGGATGCCGACGGCGAACCAGATGGCGCTGGTGTAGCCCTCCACCTGGGCCTGGAGCTGCACGATCTGCGCCTGGGCGCCGGTTGCGGAGCCGAGGTGGTCCTGGACGTACGCGGTCGTCGCGGACGCGGCGATCGTGTTCAGCAGGGCCGTGCCGATCGCGCCGCCGACCTGCTGCGAGGTGTTGACCATCGCGGAGGCGACACCGGCGTCCCGGGGCTCGACCCCCTGGGTGGCCAGCGACATCGCGGGCATGAACGCCGTACCCATGCCGAGGCCGAGCAGCAGCATCGCGGGCAGCAGCAGGGCGGCGTAGGAGGAGTCGATCTTCATCTGGGTCAGCAGCAACATGCCGAGGGCGGCGACCAGGAAGCCCGGACCCATCAGCAGGCGCGGCGCGACCCGGGTCATCAGCCGGGTGCCGATCTGGGTGGACCCGGTGATCATGCCCACGATCATCGGCAGGAACGCGAAGCCGGTCTTGACCGGCGAGTAGCCCTTGACGATCTGGAGGTAGTAGGTGAGGAACAGGAAGAGACCGAACATGGCGATGATCGCCAGGCCCAGCGAGAGGTAGATCCCGCCGCGGTTGCGCTCGGTGACCACGCGCAGCGGCAGCAGCGGCGCCTTGACGCGGGCCTCGACCGTGACGAACGCGGTGAGCAGCACGGCCGACGCGACGAACATGCCGATGGTCACCGCGTCGCTCCAGCCGTCCGACTCGGCGCGCGTGAAGCCGTAGACCAGCGAGACCAGGCCGAGGGTGGACAGGACCACGCCGGGGATGTCGAGCGGGGAGCGGTTGCGACCGCCACTCGGCTCCCGGACGACCAGGTAGGCACCGGCCGCGGCGACCACGGCGAACGGGATGTTGACAAAGAACGTCCAGCGCCAGTTCAGGTACTCGGTGAGGAAGCCGCCGAGGATCAGACCGACGGCGCCACCGCCACCGGCGATCGCACCGTAGATGCCGAACGCCTTGGCGCGCTCCTTGGCGTCGGTGAACATCACGGCGAGCAGCGACAGCGCGGCGGGCGCGAGCAGCGCGCCGAACACGCCCTGCAGGGCACGCGAGCCGAACATCATCGCGCCGTTGGTGGCGGCACCGCCGAGCGCGGAGGCCGCGGCGAAGCCGACCAGACCGAGGACGAACGTGCGCTTACGGCCCCACAGGTCGGCGATCCGGCCGCCGAACAGCAGCAGACCACCGAAGGCGAGCGCGTAGGCCGTGACGACCCACTGCCGGTTGCCGTCGGATATGCCCAGGTCCTGCTGGGCGGAGGGCAGCGCGATGTTCACGATGGTCGCGTCGAGGACGACCATCAGCTGGGCGAGTGCGATGAAGACCAGCGCCTTCCAGCGCCCGGGCTCCGGGGCCGGGGCGGCGGAGACGCCGGGGATTCCGGAAGCACCAGGGGCGCTTCGGACTGTTTCAGACATGGGGGTACCCACTTCGGGACTTCGTGACGGAAAAGTCGGTGCTTGTGTGCGTGCGTACAGAAGGGACGTGGAGACGTGGAGACGTGGAGACGTGGATCGAGTGGTCGCTAGAGGAAGTTCGTTGAAGGGAGTTCGTTGAAGGGAGTTCGTTAGGTAGTTCGTCAGAGGGAGTCGAAGGTGAGGACTGCCGGGCGGGCGGGAACTCATCGCCTCCCGGCGCTCGGCGTTCGGCGTTCGGTCGGACTCAGGACTTCCGCAGGTCCTCCAAGGTCACGGAGGTCCCCGGCAGGTCCTCGGAGCGGGCCGGGGCCCGCAGACCGTCCAGGAACAGCTGGAGATGGCGGTGGACGTAACGGTCCACGCTGAGGCATTCGAGCCCGGCCGGGGGGCGGCTGAGCTGGGCGATGACGATCATCAGATCGCCGACGCCCACGTCGACGCGGAGCTGACCGGCCTCCTTGGCACGGTCCATGACCTCCACGACGAGCCGCTCGACCCGGAGCCGGGCCGATTCGAGGTCGGGGTGGTGCTGGTCGAAGGTGCTGGAGATCATCGGGCACAGCGCGCTGATGCGCTCCCTGGCGGCGGTGTGCACGAAGCGCTCCAGCGCGGAGAACGCGTCACCGCCCTCGGCGATCGCCTCCTCGGCCGCCCGCGCCGTACGGTCCATCACCGAACAGACGACTTCGCGTACGAGGGCGTCACGGTCGGGGAAGTTCCGGTAAACCGTCGCGTTCCCGACACCGGCGCGGCGGGCGATCTCGTCGAGCGGCACGTCAGAGCCGTGCTCGACGAACATCTCGCGGGCGGCGGTGACGATCCGCTCCCGGTTCCGCAGAGCGTCGGCACGCGGCCGGGTCGTCCTGCGTCGCACGGGGGGCGCGGTCTGCACGGGATGCTCCTTCGAAAGGTCGGTTGCTGCTGTCCGGCGATCCGGGGAGGGACTCCCCGTTTCGACCCGGACGCATGGTTAAACGGGGATCGGGTCCCCGGTTATTTCCCGCCGGGAGATCAATTCCCGTGACCTGAATCACAGGTCGCTAGCGCGCGGCTCGCGTCCGGCTGGAGGCCCACTCGCCCCCGCACCGAGCTGGAGCCACCCCCGGATCCCACGATCGGTCTCCCCCAACGGGCGCCCGTGCCCGCCTCGGCACAGGGTGATCAGGAGGGTGCAGCCGGAGACCGGTGGCTGCCTGGAGCGGAAGGTGCCCGTATGCAGCCGCTGCCGCGCAGCCGTCGGATACGGGCCCGCCGCGCGGGCGCGCTCACGGCCGTCGCAGCCCTCACCCTCGCGGTCAGCACCTCGGCGGGCACCGGACACCTGGTGCCGGGCGACCCGACGGCGGCCGGTCCCCGCCCGATGTCCGCGGCCCACTCCGCCCTGCTGGGGCCCTGCATGATCGACGGTGGTCTGGAGGTGCAGATGTCGGAGGGCGTCCCGACGCCCACCGGCTACACCCGCTCCACCGGCACCGTACGCGCCCTGACCCTGATGATCGACTTCTCGGACGCCCCCGGGAAGGGCAGCGCGCGGGCCCGCTTCCGAGAGTTCTTCCCCCAGACCCGCCGGTGGTTCCACACCAGCTCCTACGGCCGCCTGGACTACCGCCCCGAGACCCCGGTCCGCGGCTGGCTGCGGATGCCGAAACCGTTCAGGGCGTACGGCATAGAGCGCGGCGCCCCCTTCGACCCCGGCTACCGGAAGCTGGTCGAGGACATCGTGGCCGCCGCCGACCCCAAGGTGGACTTCCGGGCGTACGACCTCCTGAACGTCCTGGTCACCCCCAACGCGGGCCCGCCCGCGCTGGACACGGTCCTCTCCGTCACCTTCGCGGGCAACGCGGAGGCACCGACGGCGGACGGCGTCCCCGTCGCCAACGCCTCCTTCGTCTACTCCCGCCAGGACGACGGCTCCGGCTCCTACGCCAGGACCGGCTACCGCGTCCTGCCGCACGAGAACGGCCACGTCTTCGGCCTGCCCGACCTCTACACCCAGGAGGGCGGGGGCGCGGTCGGCCACTGGGACATCATGAGCGAGGACTGGGGCGCCAACAACGACCTGCTCGGCTGGCACAAGTGGAAACTCGGCTGGCTGGACGCCCACCAGGTCGCCTGCGCGTCCCTCCCCGGCACGACGGAGCACCTCCTGACGCCGCTGTCCCGCGCGGGCGGCCCCAAACTGGTCTTCATACCGGTCGACGACAGCACCGGGTACGCGCTGGAGCTGCGTACCCGCGGCGGCAACGACGAGGCGGTGTGCCGTCCCGGCGTCCTGGTCTACCGGGTCGACGCGAAGGTGGACACCGGCCGCGGCCCGGTCACGGTGCACGACTCGCGCCGCGACAGCGGGGGCTGCACCCGCGCCCCCAACGTCCACGCGGAACTCTCCGACGCCGCGTTCACCCCCGGCGAGACGTTCAAGGACCGACGGCACGGCATCCGCGTGGAGGTGGCGACGGCGGACGCGTCGGGGAACCACGTGGTGCGGGTGACGAGGCGGTAAGGGGGGCTGGGGTAGGAGGAGAGGAGGGCTGAAGCCACGGCCCGGGACGGGTCACGGCGCCCCCCCGGCTGGGCATTACGGTTGGCCCTGCCGCGACCGCCGTACGGAGATCCGATGCCCGCGCACACCACGACGCAGGAGCCCGAGGCCCCTGAGCCTGCCCAGGCCGCAGAGGCCGCGGAGGCCGGACGAGACCCAGAGGCCGGAGAGGCCGGGGACGGGCCGGACAGGTTGCACAGGCCGCGGAGGCCGGCAGGCCACAGAGGCCCCGGAGGCCGGACCAGCCGCAGAGGTTGCAGAAGCCGGCCGGGCCGCACAGGCCCCGCAGGCCGGGCGGGCCACGGAGGCTGGCCACGCCCCGCAGTCCGGATACGCCCCGCAGTCCGGACAGGCCCCGCGCGCCCGGAAGCCCGTCGTCCCGGCGGAGGCCGTCACACCGCTGATCCGCGGGATCGCCGTTCTGCAACGCCTCACCGAGGCCGACGGCACCCTCACCCCCAGCGAGCTGGAACGCGCCACGGGCCTCGCCCGCTCCACGGTGGACCGCATCGCCACGACCCTGACCCGCATGCGCTACGTCCGCCAGGACGGTCGCGACGTGACGCTGGCCCCCCGTCTGATGGACTGGGCAATGCCTATCTGGCCGCCCTCCGCCTGCCCACCCTGCTCGGCGCCCGCGCCGACGCCCTCGCCGACGAACTGGACGAGTCGGTGTCGCTGGCGGTCGGCGACCGCGACGGCATCCGCTTCATGAGCGTCAACATCACCATCGGCACCCGCCTACCGGCGTACGCCACGTCCATGGGCCGCGTCCTCCTCTCGGACACCCCCGACCAGACACCCTGGGAAACGGGCCCCCTCCCCCCGCTGACCCCCCACACGATCACCGACGTGACCGCCCTGAAGCAGACCCGCGCCCAGACCCCGGGCCCAGGGGTACGCCCTCGTCGACCAGGAACGTGAGGAGGGCCTGCGTTCCATCGCCGTACCCCTCCGCGACCGCACCGGCCGAGCGATCGCCGCGATCAACGTCGCCACCCACGCGGCCCGCCGCACGGTCACCGAGTGCCTGGAAGACGTCCTCCCCCCCTCGCCGCCACCCTGCCCCCCACACCCCGCCCCCCATCCGCTAACCTTGTGACGCCGCCCGCTTAGGCGGCACCGCCTTCGTAGCTCAGGGGATAGAGCACCGCTCTCCTAAAGCGGGTGTCGCAGGTTCGAATCCTGCCGGGGGCACCAGGGAAGCCGCCCCGGACCTATCGTGGTCCGGGGCCTTGGCAGCTCGAATCCCGAGCGGCGCGCGGGGTGAAGATGACGTGGGCGTCACCTTCCTCCATGGCCACGATCAGCGAGCCGTCCAGTGCCTTGGCCAGGCGCCGCAGCAGGGGGTGTGGTCAGCACGGTGGCGCCGCCCTCCATCCGCGACACCTGGAGCTGCGTTAACCCGGCCCGCTCGTGCCCATTCAGCCTGGGACAGGCCGAGTTCGGTGCGGAGGGGAGAGACCGCCCGCCTGAGATCGCTGGTCAGCCGCGCGTCGACATGCTTCTGGTCGTACTCCACCGCCTCACCCGCAAGCTGCCGGACCCGGCGCGTTTTCCACGTGCTGTGACTCATCAGCTCTCGTGGGGCACCGTGGGACGGGTGACCGGTACGACGGTGAGGAGGTCGTCAAGCCCTTTGAAGTCGTCGGGGTTGGTGGTGAAGAGGGGAAGGTCCTCGGCCACGGCGATGGCAGCGATCATCAGGTCGGCTACCCGACGGCGTGGCTTGCGGCCAGCGCTGATCACCGCCGCGCAGATACGGCCGTAGATACGTGCCGCTTCGGCATCGAAGGGGATGGGGTCGAACTCGTTTTCGGCACGTTGCAGGACATCGAGCCTGCGGGCACGTTCGGCGTGTTCGTCGTAGCCGCTCTGCTCGTCGTTGCGACGGACCTCGTGCGGACCGGCGGACAACTCGGCCAGGGTGATGGCGGTGATCGCCATTTCGTCCGGCAGCTCCTCGGGGGCCACCCACCGGCGAAGAATCATGATGTTGGTGTCGAGGAGCCCCTGCTCGTACGTCGCACGGTCAGCGGGCATAGGGATCATCCAGGTAGGTGTCGGCCGTGGCGTCCTGGTCGGTGCGGAACGCGTCGAGGGCGATGTCGGGTGCGGTCCTGGACATCGCGGCGAACTCCCGACGGGAGACGAACCGACGGCGTCGCCGCAAGGGGACGAGCTGACCGATCGGCTGTCCGTCACGGGTGACGGTGAATGACTGACCGCCCTGTATAGCGTCCATGATCTCTCGGGACCGACTACGCAGATCCCGCTGGGTGATTTCGGGCTGAACGCTCATACCGACCACGGTAGCACCCGGTGCTACACCGTGGCACCACTGCCAGCCCGCCGGAACGCATTCAGCACACATGCAGCCGGGAAACCATGTGAACACGCAAGAACTACGAAGGGGTGTTTTCCCAGGCCAGGCACCACACAGTCGACGTTTCCGCAGGTCAAGGCCTCACCCAGGGAAAACTCCTAAAACGGGTGTCGCAGGTTCGAATCCTGCCGGGGGCACAAAAGAAGGGCGCCTGCGAACTCCGTAGGCGCCCTTCGGGTTATATGACCGACGGACCGACGGCCTGCCTGCCAGCGGCTCAGGCGGCGTGCGGGGTGAAGGTGACATGCGAGTCGCCTTCGTCGATGGTCAGGTTCAGCGTGCCCTCCAGGGCCTTGGCCAAGCGCCGCAGCAGCGGGAGAGTCGGCACGGTGTCGCCGCCCTCCATCCGGGAGACTTGGGGCTGAGTCATCCCAGCCCGCTCTGCCAGCTCCGCCTGGGACAGGCCGAGCTCGATCCGACGGTCATAAACCGCCTGCCCGAGATCGCCGGCCAGCCGCGCGTCGACGTACTCCTGGTCGTACTCCACCGTCTCACCCGCGAGCTGCCGGCTCCGGCGCGTCCTCCATGTGCTGTGATTCATCAGCTCTCCTTGCGCCGCTCGTAGGTGTGCTGGGCATGGCCATGTTCAGCCTCGCAGACCTTCTGGGCCTGGTGCGCACGCTCAACTTCCGCCGCTTCACGCATCCTCGTCTTGCGGAAAACCGTCAGCAGCACGATCCGTTGGCCCGGCGCGAGCCAGTACGGGATGCGCACCGCTTCGCCGTCCAACTCGAAGCGCAGCTCACGCAGCTTGCCACCCAGGTGGCGCGAGTACGGCTCGCCGAGGGTCGTCGGCTCGTCCAGCAGTCGGTCCGTCTTGTCCTCGACCCGCCGGTAGAGGCGGAACGGAAGCAACTTGAAGCTTCCCCTTGATCGTGGACACCTGGAGACTGGGACCTTGAGGTTCCAGAGGAAGTAGCACCAGGTGGGAAGTAAGTACACGAAGCGGTAC